>JALYGH010000535.1 GCA_030777205.1 Chloroflexota bacterium | reverse complement strand
CGGCCGCCACTCGGCCAGCCACGACTCGCGGGCCCGCTGCACGCCGGCTACGAAGGCGCCCGGCTCCTTCCGTCGCCCGCCGAGGCGGTCGCGCACGGCCTCGACGAGCTGGCCGAGGACGAGCTTGGCGTCGCCGAGGATTGGGACGTCGGCCGGGTAGCCCTTGTTCAGGTCGCGGTCGTCGTTCGTGTTGTGGACAAGCGTCTTGCCGGGCGGGATCGTCGGGTACATCGCGTGGCGGGTGATGCCGGCCCCGACGGCGAAGAGGACGTCCGACTCGCGCAGGGCGTGGACGGTCGGCCCGGACATGGCGATGCCGGCCGCGCCGCAGGCGAGCGGGTGGTCCTCCGGGAAGGCGCTCTTCCCTTCGAGGGTCGTCACAACTGGCGCATGGAGCAGCTCGGCCAGCTCGACCAGCTCCGGCGTCGCCTCGGCGTAGAGGACGCCCTGGCCGGCGTAGATCGTCGGCCGCTGCGCCTCGACGAGCGCCCGCGCCGCCGCGTCGATCTCGCTCGGGTTGCCGGCCGCCCGCGATACATTGACCGGGCGGTATGCTTCCCAGGCAGAGCCCGGGTCGGCGGTCGCCACGTCGCTCGGGATCTCGATCATCACCGGCCCGGAGCGGCCCATCCGCAGCAGGCTGAACGCCCGCCGCATCGCCTCGCCGACCTGGCCCGGCATCAGCAGCTCCTCGACGTTCCGCGTCACCGATTCGTACGTGCGGCTGGAGCGGAAGTTCGGGAAGACCTGGGATTGCTCGCGCGGATGCCCGAGCGGCAGGATCAGGACCGGCGCCGAGTCGGAGTAGGCCGTCGCGATGCCCGGGAACGCGTTCTCGGCGCCCGGCCCGTACTGCATCGCGAAGACCCCGTTGCGCTTCCCGTTCGAGACGCGGCTGTACCCGTCCGCGATATCGACCCCGACGCGCTCCTGGCGGCACAGCACCGGGCGGATGCCGATGGCGGCGCACGCCTCGATCAGGATCGTCGTCGGGTAGCAGCTCAGGAAGTCGACGCCCTCCCGCCTGAGGATCTCGGCAATCGCATCCACGACACGCATCGGGCTCCCTCCATCGGGCCGTCACGCTCCGCTCGAGACCATCGAACGTGTATGGCATGCTAGCAGGAAGGGCTTGGCGCGGGGCTCGGCACGCGCCCACCTGGTGTTGCGAGTGCGAGCGCTGCACGGCCGGCCGGTGAGCGCAGCGACGTGCCCCTTGCCCGAGACGTGGCCGCGTCTCCCACCCGATACGTAGCATTGACACCGGCGAGAAGGATCGGTACTCTGCCGATCAGTCGTCGCGCCACCGCCGTTGCACCGACTTGGAAGAGTCCGCATGGTGGACCTACCGACCGGGACGGTCACGTTCCTCCTCACTGATATCGAGGGGAGCACCGCGCTGTGGGAGCGCCAGCCCGAGGCAATGCGGCTGGCGCTGGTGTGCCACGACGATCTGGTCCGCGCCAGCATCGAAGGTCATGGTGGCCTGATCGTCAAGAGCAGGGGCGAGGGTGACAGTGTGTTCGCCGTGTTCCGCCGCGCGAGCGATGCCGTGGCCGCCGCCCACGACCTCCAGCGTGCGCTGCATGCCGAACCCTGGCCGACCGAGTCGCCGCTACGGGTGCGGATGGCCCTGCACACCGGCGAGGCCGACCTCCGCGATGGCGACTTCTACGGGACGGCGGTCAATCGCTGCGCGCGCCTGCGAGCGGCGGCTCACGGCGGGCAGATCGTCCTTTCGCAGGCCACGTACGACCTGGCCGGCGACACTCGACCGATCGGGGTCCGGCTGATCGACCTTGGCGAGCACCGACTGCGCGACGTATCCCAGCCCGAGCGCATCTTTCAGGTGGCGAGCGCCGGCCTGCCGAGCCAGTTCCCGCCGCTGCGTGGTCTGGACGCCCGCCCGCACAACCTGCCGATCCAGCGCAGTGCGCTGATCGGGCGCGAACGAGAGATCGCGTCAGTGCGGGAGCTGCTGCTACGGCCGGACGTCGGGCTGGTCACGCTGATCGGCCCGGGTGGCACCGGCAAGTCGCGCCTTGCCGTGCAGGTCGCGGCCGAGCTGCTCGACGGGTTCCGGGATGGCGCTTACTTCGTCGCACTGGCCCCGATTCGTGATCCTGAGCTGGTCGCCGCCATGATCGGGCAAGCGCTCTCGGTCTCGATGGACGCCGGGCGACCGCCGCTCGAGACCCTCAAGGACCACCTCGCCGATCGCGAGCTGCTGCTCGTGCTCGACAACCTCGAGCAGGTGATCGAGGTCGGGCCGCGGCTGATGGAGCTGCTCGCCGCCTGCGATCGGCTCAAGCTGCTCGTGACGAGCCGCGTCGCACTGCGCGTCTCGGGCGAGCGCGAGTACGAGGTACCGCCCCTGAGCCTGCCCGGCCGTTGGCCGGCATCGAACAGGGAGGATATCGCCCCGTCGGTGGGGCAGTACGAGGCGATCCGCCTGTTCGTCGAGCGCGCCCAGGCGGTCCGAGCCGACTTTGCCCTCACCGGCGCCAACGCCGCTGACGTGGCCGAGGTCTGCCGCCGGCTCGACGGCCTGCCGCTCGTGATCGAGCTCGCGGCGGCGCGCGCTCGCCTATTGCCACCCTCGGCGATGCTGGCACGCCTGGCTGGGCCGACCACGGCGCCGTCTCTGCGGCTGTTGACCGGCGGCGCCCGCGATCAGCCGGTCCGCCTGCAGGCGCTGCGAAACACCATCGCCTGGGGCTACGACTTGCTCGATCCCAACGAGCAGATTCTGTTCCGCCGCCTAGCCGTCTTCGTCGGCGGGTGCAAGCTGGAGGCGGCCGAGGCGGCGTACGCGGCCGTCGACCCGCCGTACTCCTCCCTGGGGGATGTGCTGGATGGGGTCGACTCCCTGCTCGCCAAGAGCCTCCTCCGGCGCGTCGACGGCATCGACGGCGAGCCGCGCTACACGATGCTCGAAACGATCCGCGAGTACGGCCTCGAAAGTCTGGTGCTGACCGGCGAGCTGCCTGCCCTGCGTCGCTGGCATGCGGAGTACTTCCTGGCGCTCGCCGAGGTCGCCGAACCGGGGATGCGTGGCGGAGAGCACGCACGCTGGCTGGACCGTCTGGAGGCCGAGCAAGACAACCTTCGGGCGGCCCTTGAATGGAGCATGTCCGACGAGGGCGACGCCGAGCTCGGACTTCGCCTGGCCGGGGCGCTGACCTCGCTCTGGCATAGCCGCCCCCAGGTTCACGAGGCACGCCGCTGGCTCATGGAGGCCCTGCGGCGCGGCCCGCTCGACTCGCCGGCGCGCGTCAAAGTCCTCGCCGGGCTCGGCCGGATGGCGCACATCGAGCACGAGTCGGCCACCGCGCGCCCACTGCTCGAGGAGGCCCTGTCGCTCGCACGGCAGCTCGGCGACCGCTGGTGGACCGCCTGGGTGCTCCACCTGCTCGGGCGCGTCTCCTACTTCGACGGCGATGCCGCGACCGCGCGGGCGTACGGCCACGAGAGCCTGGCCGTCGCGACGGCGATCGGGGACGACTGGCTGACGGCCTGGGCGCTCCACCTGCTTGGACTTGCCGCCCACATCGAGGACGACTTCGCGACGGCGCGCGGGTACTACGAGGAGAGCCTCGGCATCCGCCGCCGACTGGATTTCCGCGAGGGAACCAGCACGCTCAACTCGCTGCTCGGCTTGATCGACTTCCGCGAGCGCAATTACGTCGCCGCCCAGGCTCGCATGAGGCTCTCCCTGGTGGAGCTCCGGGCGATCAGTTCCGGGTGGCTCTTGGGCAACCTGGTGGCCGAGATGGCGGCGCTGGCTGTCGTCGCCGGGCAACCGGACCGGGCGGCGCGCCTCTCTGGAGCAGTGAGCGCCTTGAGCGAAGCGGTCAGCATTCGCCCGATCCCAATCGTCGAGGCGATGTTCGGTCCCGCGATGGAGGAGGCACGGCGAACCCTTGGGGAAGCGACGTTCGCCGCCGAGCAGCAGATCGGTCGGCGCATGGCCCTAAAAGAGGTCATCGCGGAGGGGCTAGCCATCGAGGTCGCGTCGCCGGCAACGGGTGGCCCGGGGGAGGCAACGCGGCGCCGAGAGGCCGCGACGCTTCCGGCCGGCTTGACCGCACGCGAGGTCGAGGTGCTGAAGCTGATCGTGTCCGGGGCCACGAGCAAGGAGATTGCCGAGGAACTGGTCATCAGCATCCACACGGTCGAGCGCCACATCACCCACATCTACCAGAAGATCGGGGCACGCGGCCGGGCCGAGGCGACCGCGTTCGCGCTGACGCACGGGCTGACCTGAGTCATCAGATCGTCTAACGGGCCCCGTCGTGCCCGAATAGTGGTCCGGATCACGGGTTCCCGCGATGGCCGGCGGCCACGGATCGGCGATGCTGGCCCTGCGCGAGGCACCGAACCTCGCCGGACCAATCCACCGCTGGAGGAGAGCCGTGGCCATCGCCGAGTCCACCCGATCGATCCTGTCCGACAGCCTCATCGATCGCTGCGGTCAGCGCGCGCCGGTGTACGACCGGGAGAATCGTTTCTTTCAGGAGGACTTCGAGGAGCTGCGAGAGAGCGGGTACTTGCTGGCCGCCGTACCGACGGAGTTCGGGGGCCACGGCCTGAGCCTGGCCGAGGTCTGCCGCGAGCAGCGCAGGCTCGCCTACCGCGCGCCCGCGACGGCCCTGGCGATCAACATGCACCTGTACTGGACCGGCATCGCCGCCGACCTGTATCGGCTGGGCGATGCGTCGCTCACCTGGCTGCTCGAAGAAGCGGCCAATGGCGAGATCTTCGCCGCCGGCCACGCCGAGGTCGGCAACGACCTGCCGGCTCTGCTCTCGACCGCCACCGCCGAGCGGGTCGACGGTGGTTATCGCATCTCGGGGCGGAAGATGTTCGGCAGCCTGACCCCGGTCTGGACCCGGCTCGGGGTCCACGCCATGGACACTTCGGATCCCGCGCACCCGGTCGTCGTCCACGCGTTCGTGCCGCGCGACGCCGAAGGCATCGAGATCAAGGAGACCTGGGACACCCTCGGCATGCGGGCAACCCGCAGCGACGACACGATCCTGAACGGCGTGTTCGTCCCCGACCGGTACATTGCCCGCCGCGTGCCGGCCGGCGGCCTCGACCCCTTCATCGGGGCGCTGTTCGCCTGGGCGCTGCTGAACTTCGGCACCATCTACTACGCCATCGCCCTCCGCGCCCGCGATCTCGCGGTCGCCTCGACCCGCAAGAAGACGTCGCTGGCGGTCTCGCGGACGATGGCATACCACCCGGAGATCCAGCACTCGGCGGCCGAGATGACGTTGGCAATCGACGCCGTCGGTCCGCACCTCGATCGGATCGCCGACGACTGGTCGACCGGCGTCGACCACGGGGCCGAGTGGCCGTCCAAGATCGTGTCGGCGAAGTACCACGCCGTCGAGTCGGCCAAGCGAGTGGTCGACCTCGCCCTCGATATGTCGGGCGGCGCCGGTATGTTCAAGGCCAACGAGCTCGAGCGCCTGTACCGCGACGTGCGGTGCGGCGGCTTCCATCCGGCGAACTCCGCGCTGGTCCACGAGATCGTCGGCAAGACGACCCTTGGGATCGACCTCGGCGAACAGCCACGCTGGGGGTAACGGGTGATCGGGGCGGGCCGAGCGGCTCCGCCATGCGGGACACCTTGTGGGTAAGGAGGAGTGACAGCGGAACCCGGTCGCGACGCGCCCAGGAGTGGCCCGATTGAGTCGAGTCCAGGAGCAGGCAGGTTGAGACGCCCCCGCCCGCCGAGCGGCACTATGTTGCCCGTGGCGAAGGCTATGCAGGATGAAGGGAGTTCGGGAGGCATGAGGCACATACGGTACGTTGTCCCGCTACTGGTAACCGGCGTCGCGTTGGGCCTTACCGTCGGAGCGGTCATGGCGACCCAGCCGGCCCGGCCGGTGGGGACGCCGATCGCCGCGGGTACCCTGACGACACCGGCCCACGCCGTGATCGTCGCTCGGGGAGAGATGGGCACCCTCGCAGGCATGGCCGACGTCAGCGAGGTGCGGATGGTGAGGTTTGAGCTGGCCCCGGGTGGCGCGTTCCCCTGGCACCAGCATCCCGGGCCGGTCTGGGTGGTCGTGACGCGGGGGACGCTGACGTTCTACGGCGCCGCGTGCGACGCCCATCGTTACCCAGCGGGCAGCGCCTTCTTCGACCCCGGCAACCTTACGCACACTGCGCGGAATGAGGGCGACGAGCCGCTCGAGGTGGTCGCGACGTTCATGTTCCCCACGGATGCGGGGGTCGCGAGCGTCCCGCACGAGGCCCCGGGGAGTTGCCCCATTGAGGCGTAATCGCCTCGGACGCAGGGCCAGCGTGCGACCGACCCTGCCGGCGGAGTTCACACGCTCCGTCCCGCGTCACCGCGATTCGCCCTCCGCTTGCCGGCGGTGACGCGGGCGGTCGTTGCGGCCCTGGTGCCGCGTGGGGGCGGTGACCGAGGACCGGGTCGCCTACCTCACCCGCGTGCTGGTGGTGGCGCTCGGGACCCTGCTGGTCGGGGTCGACGTGCCAATCGCAGTGAACCTGAGCGCGGCACCGCATTCCCGTCGCCAGGGAACGGGGCCGAGTGGCCGTCCAAGATCGTCTCGGCGAAGTACCACCAGCCACGCTGGGGGTAGGGCGTGCCCGGGCGGCATTCGCTGCCCGGGCCGTTTGCTGCCGGGCGAGTCGGCGAATCGCTTGCTTGCCTCGTGCGGAGTCGGTACAGTTCGCCAAGGTCGGGCACGACGCCGCTACACGGAGCTCACTGGG
>JALYGH010000534.1 GCA_030777205.1 Chloroflexota bacterium | reverse complement strand
GCATCCTCGACCGGGTGGACGTCCGCGCCACGGGGGCGACGTTCAGCGCCGAGTTCCTGATCAAGGCCCGCCGCCTCGGCTACGTCGTCCGCGAGCGCCCGGCCAGCCACTACCCGCGGCCGGCCGGTCAGGCCACCGGCGCGAAGCCGGCGGTGATCCTGCGGGCGTTCCGCGAGCTGTTCCGCCTGCGCCTCTCGCTCGAATCCGACCTGGCGCAGGCGGCGCGGACGCACCAGGCGGCCGGCCCCCCCGCCTAGTCGCCGACGACGCGGACGCCGGCCCGGAACACTGCCACCACGTCGCGGAGGTTGCGGACGTCGTCGAG
Organism: Chloroflexota bacterium; assembly: GCA_030777205.1. Taxonomy (GTDB): domain Bacteria; phylum Chloroflexota; class UBA6077; order UBA6077; family JACCZL01; genus JALYGH01. Next base: position 4,006 of record JALYGH010000534.1, on the reverse strand, counting down.
CGGGTTCGCCTCGACGACCAGGATGTCGGCCTCCTTGCCGGCCTCACGCGCCCAAGGTGCCCCCGTCGATCGTCCACTTCTCCCCCGGCGTCGACGTCGAGATCTTCCCGTTGCGGCCGTCCGTCCCTACTCGTCGGCGATCAAGTCTTCCACGCTGAGGCCGGCATCACGCATGATCTGGCGAAGGATCCCACGACCGAGATCGCGCCCTTTGTGGCGCGGTACGGTCGTTCGGCGACCATCCGGGTGTCTGAGGACGACGTGGCTCCCACTTTGGCGCACGCGGAGGAAACCCTTCCGTTCGAGTATGCGGAGCACCTCGTCAGCACTACGCGTGGGCAGCCTGGGGCTCACACGGCGACCCGCACGGTCGTTGAGCTGACCTCCTCGGCAATCGGCTCACCTGATGCGAGACGATCTTCAATGTGTAGCCGGATGGCGTCGACGATCTGGACGCGGGCCTCCTCCTCGGTATCACCCTCGGTATAGCAGCCCTGCAGCGCGGGACAGATGGCGACAAAGCGGCCATCCTCGTCGCGCTCGACGACGACCGTGAACTCGTACTCCATCGCGCATGCTCCTCCCTTCAGTCGCCGATGACGCGGACGCCGGCCCGGAACACCGCCACCACGTCGCGGAGGTTGCGGACGTCGTCGAGCGGGTTCGCCTCGACCACCAGGACGTCGGCCTCCTTGCCGGACTCGAGCGTCCCGACCCGGTCCAGCACCCCGCACGCCTCGGCGGCGACCCGCGTGGCGGCCTGGAGCGCCTGCATCGTCGTCATCCCGCCCTTGACGCCGACCTCGAGCCCCTGCCAGAGCTTACCGAACTCGATGTCGAACGGGCCGGCGTCCGAGCTGATGACCAGCCGCGGTAGCATGCCGAGCTGGAGGAAGCGGCGGACGTGCTCGTACCGCGACTCCATCATCGCCTCGCCGCGCTCGAGGGCGGCGCGCTCGACGGCCGTGAGCGACGCGTTGCCCTCGCGCTCACGCTTCTCGCGCACCTCGCGGTGGGCGACGTAGCCACTGCCGGGCAGGGTCAGACTGGCGAATATGCCGGAATCGGCGAGCCGCCTGGCGATCTCGTCGTCCCAGCCGGCGCGGTGGCTCGGGCCCTCGGCGACGTGCTGGATCAGGTCGCCCGGCTGGTTGAACTCGGCGTGCTCGATGCAGTCCAGCCCAGCCTCGACGGCGTTGGCGATGGCCCGGGCCGCGCGGCAGTGGGCGGTCGTCAGGCGGCCGTAGGCGTGGGCCGCGTCGACGGCCGACCGCAGCTCGTCGACCGCGTAGGAGGGTAGGCCGGGGTTGGTGCCGGCCGTCCCGCCGCCGCTGGCCATGATCTTGATGTGGTCGGCGCCCTCCTGGACCAGCTTGCGGACGGCGCGACGGATCTCCTCGACGCCGTCGGCAGTGCCGTTGCACCAGTGGAAATGTCCGCCGGTCGTCGTGATCGGCCGGCCGGAGATCAGCATCCGCGGCCCCATCAGCAGGCCCCGGTTCATCGCCTCGCGGACGGCGAACATGATCCCGTCGCGGCAGCCGTTGTCGCGCAACGTCGTCACGCCCGAGCGGAGCATGACCTGGGCGTTGTGGACGGCGGTGACGGCCATGAACTCGTTCGAGTTGCGGACCTCTTCCTCGTACGGCAATCCCACGCCGAGCAGGCTCAAGTGGCAGTGGGCGTCGACGAGGCCGGGCATGACCGTCTCGACCGTGAACTCGTGGACCGTCGCGCCCTGGCGTAGCTCCTCGCGCCACGGCTCGACGCGCGCTATCCTGGTCCCCTCGACAATCAGGGCCATATCCGAGCGCGGCTCGGCGCCGGTCCCGTCGATCAGCCGCCCGGCCCGGATGACCGTCTGCCCGAGGTTGGTCGCCACAGTCTGCCTCCGTCTTCGTGCTTACCGCGCGTTCCGCAATACCCGGCCCGCGAGCGCACCGATATGCCGGCCCCGTTCGACCGCCACGCCGGCCCCGTTCGCTTCGAGCACGTCGAACACCGTCTCCCGCGCCTCCATTCGGCGCCCGCGGGCGAACTGGCCGAGCGTCTTGCCGTCGAGCGAGCGGACGGTGCGGCTGCGTGCGATCAGGATATCGTCGGACGTCAGGTAGGCGCAGGTGCCGCACCGGGAGCTGGAGGGCGACGCCGGCGCACGGGTGCGTTCATGCCCTCACCGGCTGGCACGCATTCTGGTACACCGGATTACTGGTGGGTTTCGCCGGCCCGTTCGTCGGGCTTGGTACGCCGGGCGCGGTCATGCCGCTCCTGTCGCATTTCTTCGTCCTCGCTGACGAGACTGCCAAGTACCTGGCAGGAGTCCGCGATGACGTCCCCTGATTCTGCCCCGCTCCACGACGCAGACCGGCGCCTCGTGGACACGATCCAACGCTTGCTCAACATCCGGTCGATCGAGTTGCGCCCGGCCCTCGACGAGGCGGCCAGCCTGGTTGCCGAGGTGCTCGGGGCCGACAAGGTCGACGTCTTCCTCTACCGGGCGGACATCGACAGCCTGGTGGCCATGGGCACCAGCGCCACCCCGATGGGGCGGCGACAGCACGAGCTGGGCCTCGACCGCCTCCAGCTCGCCAACGCCGGGCCGCAAGGCGAGGTCTACCTGACCGGCGCGCCGTACCTGACCGGCCGCGCCAACCAGGACCCGACCCAACTTCGCGGGGTCGTCGACGGCCTGGGGGTGCGCAGCCAGGCGGACGTCCCGCTCGTCATCGACGGCAAGCGGCGCGGCATCCTGGCCGCGAACTCGGCCACGCCGGAGCGGTTCTCGGAGGCGGACCTGCGGTTCCTCGCGGCGGTGGCGGACTGGATCGGGATGATGACGCACCGCGCCGAGGAGTACGAGCGGGCGCTCGGCGAGGCCGAGCAGCGCGGGCGACGCCGGGCCGCCGAAGAGATCACCCGCATCTCGCCCCGCGAGCGCGATGTCGCGATGCTCGTCGCCGAGGGGCTCACCAACGCCGAGATCGCGCGCCGGCTGGCCATCGTCGAGGGCACGGTCGCCAACCACGTCGAGCACATCCTGCGGAAGCTCGGCCTGCGGGGCCGGACCCAGATCGCGGTCTGGGCCGTCGAGCACGGCCTGTACCGCCTGGGCCAGGACGAGGACGAGCCGGAGCCTCCCGCGCCGACCACGCTTCGACCGGTGAAATAGCGCGCTGGGCGGATGTGCTCGCGCTGCCTCCTGGGGCCGATGCCGCCCACCGGCGAGGGCGCCCTACGCTGACAGGACGCGGCGGATTCGCCACCCCGCCGCGTCCCGCCTTTCGCGGGTCAGGGGCTTGCCGACTGACTCGGAAGGCTCTCGGCCCACTTGGCGTCCGCGATGGGCGATAAGGATGGCCCACTCCGTGCGAACCCTGACTGCGCTAACCGCTCAGAAGCAGGGGGGCACGTGGGCGCTGATCTGACCGGGCTTGATGCCTGGCTCACTGAACTGCGCGGCCGGCTCGCTCGGGGAGAGCTGGACGGCCTGGACTCGGTCGACCTGGACGGCGCTGCCGAGCTGGGCACGGCCACTTTTGTGCGGATCATGCTGGCCGACCTGGAGCACTACGACGAGCTACCGCCCGAGCTGCAACGGGATCCGCTCGTCATGGCGCGACGGCTGTACCTGCTCGGGGACCTGTGGAAGCTGCGGTCGCAGATCGGGTAGCTCTGCCGGGTCTTGTCAGCCAGCAAAGCGCTGATCCCCAACTCACCCCACTCCCGGTGCATCTCCAGGGCCTGGGTATCGACCTGGGGTCCGACGAGTCCGTAGACGTGGAGGCCGCCGAATTAGGCCAAGCCCGGACCGGGAGCGGCCCGGCTTCGCAGGCTCTCACTTCGGTGTCTCGGTCGCACCGACCGATGGCCTCGCGTGATGGGTGTGGCCTACTTCTGTACCCGAGGGATCAGGCGGCGGGAGCGACGGGGCTGATGGGGCGATCGGAGCGGAGGCGGGCGCGCAAGGTAAGCATGGCGCGGGCGCCGGCGTCGGACCAGCGCATGC
>JALYGH010000533.1 GCA_030777205.1 Chloroflexota bacterium | reverse complement strand
GGACCGTTCGACCGCGCCGCGTACCGCCGGCGCCACCTGGTCGAGAACCTGTTCGCCCGCTGCAAGCAGTTCCGCGCCCTCGCCACCCGCTACGACAAGCGCGGCGACGCCTTCCGCGCCGCTTGGGTGATTGTCATGACTATCCTCTGGCTCCCTGGGTAGCATTGGCATGCAGCCCCTAGGCCCCGAACGGGGGCCAGCCGTTCCGACGGTGGACGTACAGGACGATACCCCAGCCGAGCAGGCCGAGCGGGACCGCGGACGGTGGAACGTCACCGGACCCCAGGCCGACGACGAGCGCGACCGTGTTGGTGAGCGCGGCCATGAGCGCCACGCCGTAGAGCATGGCCAACAAGAAGGTCCGCGCCGCGCCCGGGCGGCGCCGAGATGCTCCAGCATGATCCTGTTCGGTTCGATTTTCGTCCATACGCACCGTTGAGTCTACCGTTCGCAACTAATGTTGACAGGCCTTGCAGAGAACGTATAACGTCCTGGCAGGAGCGTACAAGGCCGTCACGCTGCTGATATAGGTCACGTGAGGATCGGACTGGCGACGCACGCACCCCTCCCGACCGCTCTCGGACAGGACCCACGCGACGCGCGGGACGAGCCCCGCGCGCATCCCGCCGGGGCCCCGAACGACGGCGGCGTGGTTGACGAGTTCCTCTCGATCGTCTCGCACGAGTTGCGCACCCCGCTGACCGCGATCAAGGGCTGTGCCAGGACGCTCCTGCGCCACGGCCAGGCGCTCGAGCCGGCCACCTCCCGCCAGCTTCTCGAGGATATCGACCAGGAGGCGGAGCGTCTCCACCGGCTCGTCGAGAACCTGCTCGAGCTATCGCGCGCCGGCTCGGATGGCGGAGTGCTGCACGCCGAGCCGACGTCCCTCGAGATGCTGATCCGCCGCGTCGTCGCCGACGTGGCCCCCCGTGCCGGCAAGCGACGGTTTCGCCTGCGCCTGGGGCCGAACCTGCCCCGCCCGCGGATCGACGCCGTCCGGATCGAGCAAGTCATGCGCAATCTCGTCGACAACGCCGTGAAGTACTCGCCGCCCGAGGGCACCATCGACGTCGTCGCGACCCATGCGGAGGGCGCGATCGTCGTGGTCGTGGCCGACGACGGCCCGGGCATCGCGCCCGAGTACCGCGAGCGGGTGTTCGACCGGTTCTTCCGGGTCGAGCCCCCGGGGATGAGCGTCGGCGGGGCCGGCCTCGGCCTCGCCATCTGCCGGCGCTTCGTCGAGCTCCACGGCGGCACGATCGACGTGCGGCCGTCCCCGGGCCGCGGCGCACACTTTCGCTTCACGCTGCCGCTCGGGGCGACGGAGGCCCCGTGAGCCGGCGCATCAGCGTGCTGGTCGTCGACGACGAGCCGCGCATCCTGCGGTTCGTGCGCGCCGAGCTCGAATCGGACGGCTACCGCGTCCTGGTCGCGACGAGCGGACGCCAGGCCATCGACCTGCACGAGACGGAGCACCCGGCGCTGGTGATCCTCGACTTGATCATGCCGGACATGGACGGCTTCGACGTCCTGCGCCGACTGCGCGTGGCCGCCCGGACGCCGGTCATCGTCCTGACCGCGCGGGCGAGCGACGTCGACAAGATCCGCGGCCTGGACCTGGGCGCCGACGACTACCTGACCAAGCCGTTCAACCCCGAAGAGTTGTCCGCCCGCTTGCGGGCGGTGCTGCGCCGGACGCAGGGGCCGGTCGCCGTCGACGAGCACAACCGCTTCGTCGCGGGCGACGTCGAGGTCGATCTGGACCGTCGCCGCGTGACGGTCGCGGGCGACGAGGTCTCGCTGAGCCCGACCGAGTGGCAGCTCCTGGCGAACCTGATCTCGAACGCCGGCCGGGTGATCCTCCACGAGGATCTGCTCGGGATGACATGGGGGCCGGAGTACCGCAACGACCTCCAGTACTTGCGGGTCTGGATCAGCCGCCTGCGGCGCAAGCTCGGCGGGCGACCCGGTCGTCCGAGCCTGATCCGGACGGTGCCGGGGGTCGGCTACATCATCAAGGAGGGCGAGGCCGAAGCGCCGGGCACGGGACCGGACGTGGCGTCCGACTCGGCCGGCGACCGATCCCGCGCCGACCCGGCCAACTCCCCGAACGGAGCCTCCGAGAGCCCCTCGGACGCCGCATCGGGGACATCCCGGGCGAGGCTTCCCTGACGACGGGGCCCGCGCCCGCCGGAGCGGCAACCGGGGCGCCTCCGCACCCGCCCCGAAGCTTCGCTCTGGGCAGCAATGCTGCTCGTAGCGAGCCGTTTTGCGCGACGATATGCTCGTGTGGCATCTTACCAACCTGGCCACTCGCCGCCATGAAGTCGCTCGTCATCGTGCCGACCTACAACGAGCGGGAGAACGTTCCCCGCTTGCTTCCAGCCATCCTCGACCAGGATCCGTCGTTTCACGTCCTCGTCGTCGACGACGACTCGCCGGACGGGACCGGCCGGCTGGCGGATGAGCTGGCAGCGACGGAGCCTCGCGTCCACGTCATCCACCGGGACGGCAAGCGCGGGCTCGGGACGGCCTACGTGGCCGGTTTCAAGTGGGCGCTCGACCACGGCTTCGACTACGTGTTCGAGATGGACGCGGACTTCTCCCACGACCCGGCCGACCTGCCCCGCCTACTCGCGGCAGCCATGGGCGGCGACGTCTCGATCGGGTCGCGCTGGGTGACCGGCGGCGGCACACAAAACTGGTCGCTGCTGCGCACGCTCATTAGTCGGGGCGGGTCCCTGTACGCCAAGCTGATCCTCGGTGTCCCGGTCAACGACCTCACCAGCGGCTTCAAGTGCTTCGCCAGCGCCGTGCTGCGGCGCCTGGACCTCGACGAGATCCACTCGAACGGGTACGCCTTCCAGGTCGAGGTGAACTACCGCTGCCACCGCCTGGGCTACCGAATCGCCGAGGTGCCGATCATGTTCGTCGATCGGCGAGTTGGCCGGTCCAAGATGTCGCCCTGGATCGTCCTCGAGGCGATGGGCGTCGTCTGGAAGCTCCGCCTCTACGGCGACTCCAGTGGACGCGTGCCGGCGAAGTACTCCAAGATCCCGCCCGCGTAGCCCTGCGCCAGCGCATCGCGCGCCTCGTCGCGCAACAGGAGCGCCGCCTCGGCGGGGTTCGAGAGGAACAGCCCTTCGACGAGCGCGCTCGGCATGCCGCCGCGCAGGCTGAAGAAGTGGCCGTACGGCTTGCCGGCCAGCAGGTCCTCCTTGATTCCGCGATCGGCGACCGGATGCCCCGTGCCGCGGAGCGCGGCGACGACGTGACGCTGGAGCGCCTCGGCCAGCGCCAGGCTGGCCGGGCCGGCGTTCTCGCTGTTGTAATACGTCTCCGTGCCGCGCAGCGACGGCGGGCCGCCATTGAAGTGGATCGAGACGTAGGCGCGCACGCGACCGAGCGGACGCGTTCGGGTGGGACATAGCCGTCAAGGGTTGGTGACCCGTGCGACTCAGGTTGACCCGCAGCCCGGCGGCTTCGAGCAGCGGCCCGATCCGCAGCGCAAGATCCAGCGTGTGCTGGTACTCGCCGACGCCGGCGCCGCTCGCGCCCACGTCGGCGACGCTGTGCCCGGGGTCGAGCCCGACGTCGGCG
>JALYGH010000532.1 GCA_030777205.1 Chloroflexota bacterium | reverse complement strand
GCTGCAAGCAGTTCCGCGCCCTCGCCACCCGCTACGACAAGCGCGGCGACGCCTTCCGCGCCGCTTGGGCGATTGTCATGACTATCCTCTGGCTCCCTGGGTAGCATTGGCGTACAGCCCCTAGGCGCGGCGCTCGCGCGCGGGTCGGCGCCGGCCGTGGCGCCCGGCGACGACGTCTGTCCGGAGCCGAACGACGACCGGCAGGCCGCCTGTTACCTCGGGCCGAACGCCGAGGCGCAGGCGTTCAGCTCGAGTCCGGATGACGTCGACGCCTACCGAATCGAGGTGCTCGACCTGAACGTCGGCGTGCGCGTCGAGCTGGCCGAGCGGCCGCGCCCGTACACGATCGAGCTGGTGGACTGGAACGGCGGCCTGCTCGCCAGGTCCAAGCCGACGAGCAGCGGCTCCGAGCTCATCCAGACGACCGTCCGCTTGCCCGGGGCGTACTGGGTCCTGGTCCTCTCGCCGGCCGGGGAGTTCAGCGACGTCGAGCCGTACGTCATCTACCGCGCACTCACGTATCCCGGTCAGCGCATCCCCCAGATCCTCTATTCCAGCGAGTTCCGCGAGGGTCAGGCGACCGGGTTTGCCGGCTCCACCGCCGTCGCCGAGCACTCAGAGATGGCGGGACGCCACGTGATCGCGATGAAGGTGGCCGGCACGCCCGCCGACCCGCGGGTCGCCGCTCGCGACCCTGGCATCGACCGTCAGCGTGAAATCGCTCAACGACGGCCCCCACGAGGCCCAGAGGTGCACGCCGGATTCCAGGTGTTCTTCCGGCGCGTGGACAGCGAGAACTCGTATGTCTTGACGGTCGACGCTCGCGACGGCAAGGTCATGCTGAGCAAGTGGGTGAACGATCAGCCGACCGGCACGGACTGGATTCGTTCCGCCGCGATCGAAACCGGGGGCCGGGTGAACCGCTGCGTCATCCGCGCGGCGGGATGCGATGTCCTGGTCAGCGTGAACGGGGAGGCCGTCGTTCGGGCCACGGACGGGACATTCAGCAGCGGGCGCTTCGGTTTCGGCGCGATCACCTGGGGTGAAGCGCCGGTCGTCCAGTTCGACAACGTGCTCGTGACGACGCCGAGCGCTGGCTGAAGGGCCCCCTTTCGACACCCGACGGAAACTCTCGGGGGCACCCCGGCGCACCGGCGGGACACGACCGCCCCTCGCCGTCGTCGGGCATGTTGCGGCGCGTGGCTCCCGCCGTGGTACCGTCCCCTTTGAGCGCGCACATTCCGGAGGGAGTTTGTATGGACGGCAAGCTGGTCTCGCTCGCGGAAGGTGCTGCCCTCATCCCGAACGGCGCGATGGTGGCGTTCGGCGGCAGCTTACTGCATCGCTTCCCGGGCGCGCTCGCCCGTGAGCTGGTCCACCAGGGGCGGCGCGACCTCCGCTTCGTCAAGCCGTCGCCGGGCTACGACTTCGACCTGCTCTGCCGGGCCGGGGCCGTCGCCGAGGCGTACATCGGCATCGCCACGATGGAGGCCGGGCTCGGGATGCTGCCCAACTTCCGCGCCCGGGCCGAATCGGGCCAACTGCTCGTCCGCGAGCACGCGTGAATCAGCCTCGCGACGGGGCTGCGGGCCGCGGCCCAGGGGGTACCGTTCCTGCCGATCGCCGGGTTCCAGGGCAGCGACCTGCCGGCGGCGCTGGGGCTGAAGACCGTGCGCGACCCGTACGGTGACGAGGAGCTGATCGCCGTGCCGCGCCTCCGGCCGGATTGGGCCGTCATCCACGTGCCGGTCGCGGACGCCTGCGGCAATGCGCGCATCTACGGCAGTCCGTTCTGGGACCGACTGATGGCGCGGGCCGCCCGCGGCGTGCTGCTGACCGCCGAGCGGATCGTCCCGAGCGAGGCACTGGCCGAGCAGCCGGAGCTGACGGCGATCCCGGAGCTGTTCGTCCGAGCGGTGGTGCACGTGCCGCGCGGGGCGTGGCCCGGAAGCTGCTATCCCGACTACGACGTCGACTACGCCGCCGTCGAGGTGTACGCGGCCGAGGCGAAGGATCCGGACGCGTTGGCGCGGCACCTGACCGCCGCTCCCGAGGCCGGGGGCGTCGCATCGGGCGGCTCGACGGGGACTGGGGTGGCGGTAGGCCGACCGGCGTCGACCGGCCCGGCCTGATGGTGTCCACCCAACCCTGGACCCCGCTCGACCTGATCGTCGTCTCGATGGCGCGGCTGCTGCGGGACGGCGAGGTCGTCTTTCACGGCGTCAACTCGATCTTGCCGATGGTCGCGGTGGCCCTGGCGCGGCGGCTGCACGCGCCGCGACTCCAAGCCATCAACATCGCCGGCGGGGTGAACCCGACCCCGCGCTTCTTGCCCCGCTCGACGACCGATGCCGAGCTGGCGCGCGGCTCGGCCGCCATCCTGAGCAACGAGGACTTCTACGACCTCTGCATGCGGGGCGGCGTCGACACCATCTTCCTCGGTGCCGTGCAGGTAGACGGGGCCGGGCGCACGAACCTGTCGCGGATCGGCAGCGGCGACCTGCCCCGGGTCCGGTTGCCGGGCGGCGGCGGTGCGCCGGTCTTGATGCCAACGGCCGGGCGGGTGATCATCTCGCGGACCGAGCACAGCCGCCGCTCGTTCGTGGAGCGGCTCGACTTCGTCACGGCGGCCGGCAACGTCGACCGCGTCGTCACGCCCCTCTGCATCTTCCGCCGGGTCGACGGTCGCCTTGAGGTCGAGTCGGTCCACCCGCCCTCGTCGCCGGAGGAGGTCGTCGAGCGGACCGGCTTCGCGCTGACGATCCCGGGCAACTGTCCCCAGACGCCCCCGCCGAGCGAGGCGGAGCTGCGAGCCCTCGCCGAGCTGGACCCGGAGAACGTGCGCGGGCTGGAGGCCAGGTGACCGATCGCGACCGGGCGATGGACCGCGACGCGGCGTCCGGGCATCCCGCGGCGAACGGTCGCATCGCCAGCGCCTGGGAGCCTCGGACGGACTCCGGCCTGCCGATCCCCCGCCTGCCACCGCTCGCGCCGGTCCCGCACGGCGGCCCGGACTACGCCGAGCTGGCGGCGCTCGGCATCCGGCCGGAGAGCCTGCTCGACTTCAGCGTGAACGGCAACCCGCTCGGTCCGTCGCCCCGCGCCCTCCGCGCCCTCGAGCTGGTCGACCCGGCCCGCTACCCGGACACCGACGCGCTCCGCCTACGGGCCGGGCTCGCCGCCGAGCACGACGTCGACCCGGGCGCGGTCCTGGCCGGGAACGGCTCGGTTGAGCTGATCTGGCTGCTGGCCGACGCGTACCTCGCGCCCGGCGACCGCGCCCTGGTCGTCGGCCCGACGTTCGGCGAGTACGCGGCCGCGGCCCGACGGCGCGGGGCCGTCGTGGTCGACGTCGCCGGTCTGGCCGAGCACGGGTTCCGCGCCTCGCTCGACATCATCCGAGGTCAGCTTGCCGCCGTTCGACCCCGGCTGGTGTTCATCTGTAACCCCAACAACCCGACCGGCCACCTCCGGCCGCTCGGCGAGCTGGCCGCGATCCTCGACGCCTGCGGCGAGGCGCTGGTCGTCGTCGACGAGGCCTACCTCGACTTCGCCGACGGCGCCGATAGCGCGCTCGGGCTGCGCCTCGACCCGCGGGCAGTCGTGCTGCGGTCCCTGACGAAGAACTTCGGGCTGGCCGGGCTGCGACTCGGGTACCTGGTTGCCCACCCAGACGTGGTCGACGCACTGGCGTCGGCGCGACCGCCGTGGACCGTCAACGCGTTCGCCCAGGCGGCCGGCCTGGCGGCGCTTGACGATCGCGAGCACCTCGACGCGGGTCGGCGGATCGCCCGCGAGGCAAAGGCGTTCCTCGTCGACGGGTTGACGCGCCTCGGGCTCGCGTGCCTGCCGTCGCGGACGAACTACTGGCTCATCGATGTCGGCGACGCGGCCCGCCTGCGCCGAGATCTCCTTCGGCGGGGCATCCTCGTCCGTGACTGCACATCCTTCGGGCTGCCGGGCCATGTGCGGATCGCCGCGCGCCCGCTCGACGAGTGCGAGCGCCTGCTGGAGGTGGTCGGGGGGCTGGTATCATCCGGCGCGGTGGACGGGGCACGATGACGGACTGGGTGGCGGGGTGAAGGGCGGCCGATGACGCGCGTACTGGTAGTTGACGACGAGCCGGTCCTCGCGGACACCATCCGCTACAACCTCCGTCGCGAAGGGTATGAGGTCCAGGTCGCGAACGACGGGAACGAGGCGCTCAAGCTGGCTACCGCCGCCGCGCCGGACCTGGTAGTGCTCGACCTGATGCTGCCCGGCATCGACGGCCTCGAAGTCTGTCGCCAGCTTCGGCGCGAAAGCACCGTCCCGATCTTGATGCTGACCGCCAAGGATGACGAGGTCGACAAGATCGTCGGGCTGGAAGTCGGCGCCGACGACTACATGACCAAGCCGTTCAGCATGCGCGAGCTGTTGGCGCGGGTCCGGGCGATGCTGCGGCGCTCGCGGATGCAGCAGCAGGCGCCGGCCGCCGATGGGGCTCAGCCCGTGCGCTCCGGCGACCTGGAGGCCGACCCGCTCGAGCGGCGGGTGACCCTGCGCGGCACCGCGCTGCAGCTCAAGCCGAAGGAGTTCGACCTCCTCGTCCACCTGATGCAGCAGCGCGGGCGTGTCCTGACCCGCGACCAGCTCCTGGAGAGGGTGTGGGGCTATACCTTCGGCGGCGATACGCGCACCGTTGACGTCCACATTCGCTGGCTGCGCGAGAAGATCGAGGAGGATCCTGGTAGCCCGCGCCGCCTGGAGACGGTGCGCGGCGTGGGGTACCGCTTCGCCGGCTGAGCGCCAACACCGGCGGGCGAAGCGTTAACCGAGGCTTTACGTAGGACCGATCTCACTTAAGGGTGGGTTAATGACGCGCGGCTAGCCTTCCCCGAGGGCCCATGCGGGGCCTGTCGCAGGGAAAGAAGACGACGCGGCTCTACCCCGACGGCGTGGACTCCGCCCGGCAGACCGTGGCGCTGCGCCAGGTCAGCGTCCTGTTGTACTGGCTCGGCCTCTCCTACGACGGCATCCGCAAGTTCCTCGGCCACCTCAACTGTCCGCTCTCGAAGGCGACCATCTGGGCCAACGTCCGCGCCAGCGGACTGCTCGGCAATCGCCCCGCCTCCGGGCCGACCCGGGCAGCCTCGTGATCCAGGCGCGCCCGGCCGGCGCCGCCACGACGATGACGATCCACGGCCGGGTCGCCACGGTGAGCCTCGGCCGCGGCGTGGACGGCGAGCTCGTGCTCTGGGCCGGCGCGCTCCAATCGGAGGCGGCGCGGCTGCTGCTCCGGCGCACCGAGGAGGCCACCCGACGCCTGGGCATGCGGGCAACGGTGGCCACGGACGATTGCCAGGTCGCCCGCGCCTGAGTGACGATTCCGTCGACGCTCGAATCCTGACGGCCTGCGCGGGCGCCCTCGGCGGCCTCGGCAAGGGTCAGTCCGTCAGCGGGCGTTGGTCGTGCTCGTAAGCGGGCGTATCCCGGCGCTGCACGTGGCGGCGCTGCTGGCGGATGTACTCCAGCCCGCGCCGCAGCCCGTACTCGCTGACGTCGTGCAGACCGATGAAGTCGGCGCCGTTGTCAACGCCAAACCCAATCACGTTCCCGTTCGGGTCGAGGTGACAGACGATCCCGATCTCCAGGTAGTGATGCTCGCCACGCTCGCTCGAGCCGAGATAGCGGTAGGCGCGCCAGGTGGCCTCGTCCAGGTCGCTGACGACCGCGTAGCGCCGCCGCAAGAGACCGCGCCCCCACGCCTTGCGAGCCGCCTCGTCGAGCAGTCGCCGCATGAGCGGGTCGAGTCCTTCACCTGCCCGCCGTTTGAGGCGCGCCCAGCGCTCCACTGCCGCCGGGTCGACCGGGCGCGGGGCTGCGTCGGCCTCGTCATCCTCCTCGAACTCGTCCAGCTTGTCCTCGGTCGCCACGCTTCATGCTAGGCGCCGGCGAGGCACTCGGTCAACGCGGCGATCCGGCTGCCCGACGACGGCCAGAGACGGCGCGACCCGCTAGCTCGCCGCCTGCTTCAGCGCCTCGACCGCGTCGAGCTGCTCCCACGGCAGCTCGACGTCGGTCCGCCCGACCTGGCCGCCCGTCGCAAGTATGCGGTAGTAGCGACCGCTATTCCGCCTCGGGAGCGTCCAGAGCCCGAAGCGCCGCCCGATCGCGCCCGGTCGGAAGTCGAACACGTCGCGGATGATCGCCGAGAGGCGCTCGTTCGGGATCTGGCCGCGGCCGAACGTCCGCGCGTAGACCGTGGTCGGCTCGGCCTCGCCGATCGCGTACGACAGCATCAGCTCGCACTCGGTCGCCAGGCCGGCGGCGACGACGTTCGCGGCCGCGTGGCGGGCTGCGTAGGCCGCGCAGCGGTCGATCCGGCTCGGGTCCTTGCCGCTCAGAGCGCCATCGCCGTGGCGCGCGGCGCCGCCGTAGGTGTCGGCCACCTGCTTGCGGCCGGTGTGGCCGGCGTTGCGCGCCGGGCCGGCCACCGTCAGCGGCCCCTCGGCGTTGACCATCAGTCGCGTCTGCTTGTCCGGGCGGACCGCGTAGCGCTCGAGGAGCGGGCCGTCGAGGATCGCGCGGATGGCGTCGCGCAGCTCGTCGGACGATCCGGTGTAGACGGCCTCCAGCACGACGGCATCGATCCGGGCCGGCCGGTCGTCTACGTACTCGATCGTCACCTGGACGCTGCCGTCCGGCCCGAGCCTCGGCAGCTCGCGGCTGCCGGCCAGCTCGTCGAGCCGGCCGGCCAGCAGGTGCGCGACGCGGATGGCGAGCGGCATCCGCTCCGGCGTCTCGGTGCAGGCGTAGCCGAAGACGGTCGTTTGCTCGCCGGCCGGCAGGTTGTCGAGGTCCGCGTCCGACTGCCGACGCCCCTGGGCCCATGGCGGGGTCATCGTGCTCGTCTGGCTCAGGATCGTGCACCGCTGCGGGTCGAGGTCACGCGGGTCGTAGCCCGTCTCGACGATGGTCCGCCGGACGACGCCGGTCACGTCGACCTCCCCGTGGAACCGTGCGTCGGTGGTGACGAAGATCACCTGCCCGGCGGCCGCCGCCTCGGCGCGGATGCGGGCGCGCGTGTCGACGTTCAGGTGCGCGTCGACGATGGCGTCCGAGATGCGATCGCACAGCTTGTCCGGGTGGCCCTTGAGGACCGAGTTCGAGGTGAAGAGCCGACGCTCGGTCACGCGCTGCCTCCAGCGGCCGCGTCGCCGGCGGCCGGGTCGTCGCGGTGGGGGAAGGCGAAGCGGCTGGCTTCGACGAGCATGGGCGGCAGCACGCCGCCGGCGAGGGCAATGCCGAGGTCGGCCAGGCCGAGCGCCGCTCCGCCCAGCACGGTCCGCAGCGGCGGCACGAACAGCGCCGCGAGCTGCAGGCCGGCCGACATCACCATCGCGCCGGTCAGCCAGGGGTTGTGTCGCCCGCGGTTCCCGGTCAGGGCCGGCTGCTCCCCGGCCCGGGCGAGCGGCACGTGCAAGAGCTGCGACCCGAGCAGGCTGGCGAACGCCATCGTCTGGGCGAGCGGACCGACGCCGTGGCGGCCGATACCGACGGCGTACACCGCCAGCGCGCCCGTCGCGATGACCGCCGACTCCGCGAGCAGGCGGCGCAGCATCGGACCGGGGATGATCGGCTCCTTCGGGTCGCGAGGCGGCTGGTGCATCAGGTCCGGGTCGCGCGGCTCGAGGGCCAGCGCCAGTCCGGGCGCCAGGTCGGTCACCAGGTTGAGCCAGAGGAGCTGGAGCGGCGTGAGCGGCGACGACAGCCCGAGCGCGACCGCCCCGGCGACGGCCCAGACCTCGCTGGCGTTCGTCGCGAGCAGGTAGTGGAGCACCCGCTTCACGTTCGCGCGGACCAGCCGGCCCTCCTCCACCGCGTCGACCATCAGCGCGAAGTCGTCGGTCGAGAGCACCACGTCGGCCAGTCCACGGGCCAGCTCGCTGCCCCGCTCGCCCATCGCGACCCCGACGTCGGCGGCGCGCAGGGCCGGGCCGTCGTTCACCCCGTCGCCGGTCATCGCCGCGACCTCGCCGTTCGCCTGCAGGGCGCGCACCACCTCGAGCTTCATCTCGGGGGCGACCTTGGCGAAGATCCCGACGTCGCGGACGAGGCCCTGGAGCGCGCCCGACTCGAGCGAGGCGAGGTCGCCCGCCTCGAGCACGTTCAGCGACCCGCGGCGCGACAACCCCAGCTCCTTCGCCACGGCCGTCGCCGTCAGCGCCTGGTCGCCGGTGATCATGACCGTGCGGATGCCGGCCCGGTGCAGCGCCTTGATCGCCGCCGGTACGGCCGGCCGGACGGGATCGACCAGGCCGATCAAGCCGCTCAACGTGTAGCCGCGCTCGAGGTCCTGCTCGATGTACGGGTCGGGCAGGCGCCGGTGGGCGAGCGCCAGGACGCGCATCGCGCGCCCGGCCATGTCGGCGTTATGGGCGGCGAACAGGTCCCGCGTCTCGTCATCGAGCGGCACGACGCGGTCTGCCAGGTCGAGGCGGTCGCACAGCGCGAGGACCTCGTCGGGGGCGCCCTTCAGGGTCGCCACCAGGCCGCTCTCGGTGCGGTGGACGGTGACCATATGCCGCCGCCCGTCGCTCCGATCGCGCAGGTCGATCCGCGGGTTATGCTCGCGTAGCGCATCGACGTCCAGCCCGGCCTTGATCGCGGCGACGAGGATGGCGCCCTCGGTGGCTGAGGCGTCGAGGACGAGCTGGCCGTCGCGCAGGCCCTCGACTTCCGCGTCGGAGCAGAGCGCGCCGACCCGCATCGACGCGGCGAGGGCGCGGTGGCGGCTCGGGTCCAGCTCGGCGCCGTTCAGGCGGAACGTGCCGGTCGGCGCCAGGGCGGGGCCGGCGATCTCGATCGGCCGGCCGGCCGCGAACAACTCGCGGGCCGCCATCCGGTTCTCGGTGAGCGTTCCGGTCTTGTCGGCGCAGACGATCGTCACCGAGCCGAGCGCCTCGGCCGCGCCCAGGCTCCGGATCAGCGTGCCCTTGCGCCGCATTCGACCCGACGCGAAGGCGAGGACGCTCGTTGCGAGCGTCGGCAACCCCTCCGGGATGGCGGCGACGCCGAGCGACACGGCGATCTCGAGCCCGTACAGCAGGCCGAAGCCGCGCAGCATCCCGATCCCGAAGATGCCGGCGCAGACGGCCGTCGCGCCGATCGCCAGCCCGCGGCCGATCGTGTCGAGGTCGCGCTCCATCGGGGTGGACGGCGCCTCGGCCTCGGCCGCCAGCAGGTGCAGCGCGCCGATCACGGTGTCCCCGCCGGTCGCGACGACCACCGCGCTGCCCCTGCCGCCGACGACGGTCGTCCCGCGGTGGACCATCGAGCGGCGGTCCGCGAGGGCGAAGTGCTCCGGCACCACCTGCTCGTGCTTCTCGACTGCCCGCGACTCGCCGGTCAGCGCCGACTCCTCGACCTGCAGTCGGTGCGCGGCCAGGACCCGCGCGTCGGCCGGCACCGGGTCGCCGGGTAGGAGCTGGATGACGTCGCCGGGGACCAGCTCCTCGGCGTCCACGGCGACCACGGCGCCGTCGCGGAGCACCCGCGCGCGGATCGCCGTCGACTTGCGGAGCGCGGCGATCGCCCGCTGGCCGGAGCGCTCGGTGGCCGCGCCGACGGCCGCATTGAGGACGACCACGCCGCCGATCAGTATCGCGTCGATCAGGCCGCCGGTGGCCACCGACACGGCCGCACCCGCTAGCAGCAGCGCGGTCGGTGCGTTGACCACCTGGTCGAGTACCGTCTTGAGCAGCGATGGCTGGGCCGGTTCCGGCATCCGATTCAGGCCACACCGGGCCCGCCGCGCCGTCACCTCACCGGCCTCGAGCCCGGTGTCCGGGTCGACGCCGAGCTCCCCGAGGACCTCGGCCGAATCGAGCGCGTGCCAGCTCGGAACGTTCGCCGGTTCCGGCGTCGCGGTCTCGGCCGGCATGGCATCGGTCCGGGCCGCCGGCCGCGCCTTCGCCGGGGCCGCGCGATCGGCGGTCGTCCGAGCGCGGCTCGGCGT
>JALYGH010000531.1:2500-3825 GCA_030777205.1 Chloroflexota bacterium | reverse complement strand
CTCGTGCCCGGCCTGCCACGTCCGCATCCGCCTACCCACACGCTCGGCCGCCCGACGCGCCCTCGCCTCCTACCCCACCCTCAAGGCGCCAGAGTAGTGCTAGCCAGCGCCCGCCCCCCTTTTCATGCCCCGGTGGTGCCCTGCACGGCCATGCCTAACTTGATAGGTGGCGGGCGTGACTTGACACGGCCGTCGCTTCGCGCCGTTCGCCGTCGTCATCTCTTGACGCTGGTGTCCGGCATCCGTATAGTTACCGTTTGGCGCCCGCACCAGGAGCACGTCGTCCCGTGGAGGAAGCACTTGCCGACTATCAATCAGCTCGTCCGTAAGGGACGTGAAAAGCTTCGTAAGAAGACGAGCGCTCCGGCGCTTCGGTTCACGTACAACGCCCTCAACAAGCGGACGACGCGTGGTCGAGGTTCGCCGCAGAAGCGCGGGGTGTGCCTCCAGGTGCGGACGATGACCCCGAAGAAGCCGAACTCGGCGCTGCGCAAGATCTGCCGCGTTCGGCTGACGAATGGGATGGAAGTCACCGCCTACATCCCGGGCGAGGGGCACAATCTTCAGGAGCACTCGGTCGTGCTGATTCGCGGCGGCCGGGTGAAGGACCTGCCGGGCGTGCGGTACCACGTGGTGCGTGGGACACTGGATGCCGGCGGGGTTCGGGATCGGAAGCAGGCCCGCTCCAAGTACGGGGCGAAGGCAGCAAAGGCGCCGGGCGCCGGTAGGTAGGCCGGAGCGGCCGACCTGCTCGGGCCAGGGTCAACTCCCTGGCCTTTCTCATGCGCGGGGGAGCGGCAAGGGCCGCTCCAAGGGTAGCCGCGGTCATAGATGCATGAACGCCGTGGCGGGGGCTCCGGTCCCCGCGCCGTTCCTCTGTACCGTGGGTAGAG
Organism: Chloroflexota bacterium; assembly: GCA_030777205.1. Classification (GTDB taxonomy): domain Bacteria; phylum Chloroflexota; class UBA6077; order UBA6077; family JACCZL01; genus JALYGH01. The sequence continues at coordinate 2,932 of JALYGH010000531.1, read as the reverse complement.
TAGTCGGCGTGAGCTGACGTCGGAGGGTATTCCCATGCCTCGGCGTGCCCGAGTTGTCAAGCGAGAGATCGCGCCCGATGGCCGGTACGGCAGCAAGATCATCGCGCGCTTCATCAACAATCTGATGCTCGACGGCAAGAAGAGCATCGCCGAGCGCATCGTGTACGACGCGCTCGATCGGGCGGAGAACCAGCTCCGCCGTCCGGCGGTCGACATCTTCGAGCAGGCGCTGCGCAACTCGACCCCGGTGCTCGAGGTGAAGCCCCGGCGCGTCGGCGGTGCGACCTACCAGGTTCCGGTCGAGATCAAGGGCGATCGTCGGATCTCGCTGGCGATGCGCTGGCTGATCTCCTCGGCCCGCTCGCGCTCCGGCAAGTCGATGGCCGACAAGCTGACCGGCGAGCTGCTGGACGCGTTCCACGGCCAAGGCGC
>JALYGH010000530.1 GCA_030777205.1 Chloroflexota bacterium | reverse complement strand
ATCCGCGCCGCGATTCCCGTGCTGGTCAGCAAATGAAAGGGCCGGGCTCGCCGAGCAGGCCGCTCTCGCTGGATAGGCCGGGCGCGTTGAAAGGGCCGGGGTCACGATGCCCGCCGGGGCGCCGCGTCGGCGGGCCAGCACGACGTACAGCCCGCCGGCGGCGAGGTAGACGATCCCGAGCGGGTGGGTCCAGAGCGCCAGCCCGGCCGCGAGGCCGGCCAGCGCCGCCCACCGCCACCCGAGGGCCTCGTCGTCGGCGAGGTGCTGGCAGGCGAGGAGGAGCAGGGCGCCGAACGCGAGCAATTCGGCGTAGCCGCCGCGCGCCTTGACGCTCCACGCGGCGAGGAATGAGGGCGGCAGGGCGAGGTAGGCCGCCGTCAGGAGGGCCGGCCCGGGGCCGAACGCCCGCCGCGCAGTCAGGTACGTGAGCCAGATGAACAGCACCGAAAGCGTTGCCGGCGCGAGCTTCAGCGCGGCGGCGGACGGACCAAACGCGGCGAACAGGACCGCCGCGACGAACGCCTCGGCGCCGCCCAGGTAGTGCTGCTCCCAGAAGAATACGGGTAGCTCGCCCGGGATCTGCAGCGCCATCAGGCCGACGACGGCCTCGTCGGCGTCGATCTCCCCGAACGGACCGAGCAGCAGCGCGACGCGCAGGACGCCGGCTGCCAGGAGGAGCAGGAGGAGCAGGACGCGCTCGCCCACCTACACCCCTGCAACGACCGCCAGCGTGCCGTCGCGGACCTCGAGCCGCGGCACGACGGTCGACACGTCCACCTGGGCGCAGTAGACCAGGTCGTCGGCGTACCCCTTGCGCGGCAGGTCGCGCCCATTCCGGCTCTCGCCGAACACCGTCAGCAGCGTCTCCGGCGTGACGTGGGCATCCGGGCCGCGTAAGTACGTGCCGAATGCCCGATGGACGAGGATCGCCGACTCGTCGAGCGAGAGCGCCTCCGGGTCGCCGTCTACCTCCTCGACCGGCACGTGGCGGGCGTGGAGCTTGATCAGTCGGTCGACGAGCATGCCGGCGACGAAGGTATCTTCGAGGCTGATCGCGTAGCCACCCTCGTCGCCGGCGCAGACGATCAACATGTCGAGGTCGCGGTCGCGAGCCTCGCGGACCGCCAGCCGGGTGACGGCCACTTCGTTGCGCGGAGTCCCGATCAGCACCAGCGGCGCGGCGGCGACGGCCCGCAGCGCGTTGGTGCCGTTCGAGGTGACGTAGACCACCCGTCGGCCGGCGAGGCGCGCGTTCGCCAAGTCGCTCGGCGAGTTGCCGTAGTCGAAGCCCTCCGGGCGCAGGCCGTCGCGCTCGCCGCATACCCAGTGCGCGGCGCGATCCGCGGCCGCCGTCCTCGCGGCCTCCCCCGGTGTTGCCGCGAGGTAGAGCGCCGAGGCACCGGCCTCGAACATCGCCAGCATCGTGCTCGAAGCCCGGAGGACGTCGAGCACGATGCAGACGGAATGATCGACCGACGGAACGAGGCGCGGGGTCAGGGCGACGGTTACCAGCATCGCGTCAGCGCGCGATCGTCGTGACGCCGGCCGCCCGCTGGCAGGCGATTCCCTGCTCGCGGCAGGTCGGTCCCTGGCAGCAGATCACCGAGTCGTACTTAATGCCCATCCCGGTCTGGAACAGCACCACCAGCTCGCGCTCCGCGACGAAGCCGCTCGCGCGCAGCTTCGCGAGTGCCGCGTAGGTCGCGCCGCCTTCCGGCGCGGCGTACACCCCTGCCAGGCGCCCGAGCGCGAGCTGCCCCTCGCAGATCTCCTCCTCGCTGACCGTGATCGCCGTACCGCCATTCTCGCGGATCGCACCGAGGATCAGGTAGTCGCCGATGGCGACTGGGACGCGCATGCCGGCGGCGGCGGTATGCGCGTTCTGCCACAGCTCGGCGTGGCGCTCGCCCCGCTCGAACGCGCGCACGATCGGCGCGCAGCCTTCGGCCTGGACGCTGACCATCCTGGGCCGCGCGGAGCCGATCAGCCCGAGCTGCTCCATCTCGTCGAACGCCTTCCACATCCCGACGATGCCGGTCCCGCCGCCGGTCGGGTAGACGATCACGTCCGGCAGCGTCCAGCCGAGCTGCTCGGCGAGCTCGTACCCCATCGTCTTCTTGCCTTCCTGGCGATACGGCTCCTTCAGCGTCGAGACGTCGAACCAGCCGTGCTGGGGGGCCAGCTCGCGCACCCGCGCGCCGGCGTCGTTGATCAGCCCGTCGACCAGGGTGACGTTGGCGCCGTACTGGAGGCACTCGACGCGGTTCGTCTCCGGCACGTCGCGCGGCATGAACACGTGGACGTCGAGGCCGGCCGCCGCGCCGTACGCGGCGGCGGCCGAGGCCGCGTTGCCGGCGGACGGCAGGGCGATGGCCTTGACGCCCAGCTCCTTCGCGCGCGAGACGGCGCAGCCGAGCCCGCGCGCCTTGAACGAGCCGGTCGGGTTCTTGCCCTCGTCCTTCAGCAGCAGGTTCGGGACGCCGATCGCCACGCCGGCCGGCCGGGCGGGCAGGAGCGGCGTCATCCCCTCGCCGAGCGACACGACGTTGGCCGGGTCGCGGACCGGCAGCACCTCCTGGTAGCGCCACATATCCCACCGACGACGGGCGAGGGAGTCCGGGGTGAGCGTGTGCCGCGCCCGCTCGAGGTCATAGCGAGCGTACAGGACGCGCTGGCACTTCGTGCATGTGGTCATCAACCGGTCGGCGTCGTAGCGCTCGCCGCAGTAGGTGCACTCGAGATGCGTCAGGGTGCTCCGACCGGCGGCCGCCGGCGAGGCCACCTGGTTGCCGAGGCGGGCGAGTGTGTCGCGGAGGGTGGTCATCGGCGGCCTCCAGGTCAGCGGGATCGAGGCGCGGGCCGCCGGCCGCTCGCCCGCCCTCGTCGGCGTGGGCGGAAGCGGGCCGAGAACGACCCCGGCGCGGTCCGCTGACTATGATACGGCGAGGCTACGACCCGAGTCCCGACCGCTCGCGCGCCAACCTGACGGGGTATCATGGCGCCGGGAGGCATGCCATGCTGCGGGGTATTCACCACACCGGGATCACCGTCACGAACCTCGATCGCTCGCTGGGCTTCTACCGCGACCTGCTCGGCCTCAAGGTGCGGCTCACCATGGTGCGCGACACCCCGGACATCGGCGAGGTCGTCGGCTACCCGGGGGCGCGCATCAAGATCGCCTTCGTCGGCGTGCCGGGCGACACGGTCGTCGTCGAGCTGCTCGAGTACCTCGAGCCACACGGGGCGCCCCGCGATCCGGAGACCCGCAACCCCGCCGCCGGGCACGTCTGCTTCGACGTCGAGGACATCCACGCCATCTACGAGCGGCTCGCGGGGGCCGGCGTCCATGTCCGCTCGAATGGTCCGGTCGAGCTGAAGCAGGGCGTCAACAAGGGCGCCTTCGCCCTCTACTGCCGCGACCCGGACGGCTACACGGTCGAGCTGCGGCAGCCGCCGACGTCCTGAAGGGCCGGAGCCCGGCGGCCCATAGCAATTCCGTCGCTCCAGGCCGCGCCGCTGGTACACTCGCGCGGTACCTGCGCCATGGCCCATCCCGCCGCCGCGAGTGCGACCCCCCGATGCGAGCCGCCGCTTCGCCGTCGGCTGCGCCTGCCCACAGCCCCGGAGGCGACGTGGCTGGCCCTCGGACTGCTGCTGCTCACAGCACTGGTCTTTCGAGTGCGCGGCCTCGGCGAGGTCGAGCCGAACCTCACGTCCGTCGAGGTTGGCAACCTGGCGACCATGGAGGCGCTCGGGCTCGGCCGCGGCCCGAACGCCCTGGACCTGACGCTGACCGGGGCGTCTGGCCTCGCGCTCGCCATCCCCAGCCTGGTGACGCCAATCGTGAGCGAGCCGGACCTGGCGCTGCGGCTGTTCGTCGGGCTCGTCGGTGTGGCGGCCCTCGGCCTGTTCTACGTCGTCTGCCGCCACTCATGCTCGACGCTCACGGCGCTCGCCACGACGGCGCTGCTCGCCTCCTCATCCTGGTTCCTCGTCTTCTCGCGCAACGGCGAGTTGAACGTCGTCGTCGTCTTCCTTGCGCTCGTGTCCGTCTGGGCGATCCAGCGCGGCCTCGCCGGCGCCGGCGCGCGTACCTGGCTGGTCGGCGGCATGGCGGCCGGATTTGCGTGGTACTGGCACCCCTCCGCGGTGTACCTGGTGCCGGGACTCGCCGCCGCGCTCGGCGCCTGGGCATTCCGCTGTCCGAAGATGCGGCGGCGCATCGCGGTCGGTGGCGTACTCTTCTTCGTCGGCCTCGCGGTTATTGCCTTGCCGCGCGCTCCGTCCCTCTTCAGAAACTGGGACGCCATCTGGACAACGCTCGATGACCGCGGCGTCGCCTTCGGCGCCCAGCAGCTCGAGTCGCGGGCGGCCGTCCTCCAGACGACCCGATCATTCCTCCTGCTGGAGACCGCCGAGGTCGGGGGCCGGCGGTACCTGCCCCCCGGCCGCGCTCCGCTCGATGCCGTGTCGGGTAGCCTGCTCGTCCTCGGCCTGATCCTGGCGGCGTACCGGCCGACCGCCGAGCTGCCCTGGCTGTGCCTGTTCCTGGTACCCCTGTTCGTTAGCCAGGCGCAGGCCACCACCATCCCGGACCTGGGGCGCGCGGCCGCGGCGCTGCCCGCGTGCTTCCTCATCGTCGCCCGCGCCCTCGATCGGCTGGTCTCGAGCCTGCCGTTCCGTCTGGTGGTCCAGGCCGCCGTGCTCGTCGGCATCCCGGCCGTCATGTGGGGTGGCTGGGAGAGCTACGCCGACTGGATGGGCTCGCCGGTGGCCGTCGCGGCCCGCCAGCCCGGCCTGGGGTACGACGAGCTGGACGACTGGCGGTCAGCCCAACGCGACCTGACAACCCGGGGCGGCGGGGTGTTGACGGCCGGCGCCTGGCGCGAGCAGCATCCCCGGCCCAGCGTGAGTACGCGCCGCTCACGCCGGTTACGGGACGGGGACTCGGTCACCATGCCGGCACTCGGCCCGGTGGAGATCCGGCCGACCGGGATCGTGCGCGCCGGACGCGAGTCGCGGAGTCCCCGAGGCGTGGCGGCCGCCCCGACCGGGGATTTCTTCGTCGTCGATGAGGCCGGTCGCGTCGGTCTGATCGAGCCGGAGCCGTCCGAGCTGATCGGGCTGCCGCAGTCGGCGCGCGTGGCCGGGGCGCAAGCCTGGGACCTCGCGGCCGACGCGGACGGCTTCCTCTACCTCGTCGACGCGGAGCGCGCGCTTGTCCTCAAGCTGGACCAGCGCGGGGCGGTCGTCGCCACACTCGGCGCAGAGTGGAGGATGTACCGGCCGCGCGGCCTCGCCATCGGCGCAGTCGGCAAGCTGTACGTGGCCGACACCGGGCGGAACCGGGTCGTCGTGGCGACTACCGACGGCAAGCTCGAACGGAGCATCGAGCCGCGTACTCCGGCCGGTGAGCTCGAGCAGCCGACGGACGTGGCCGTCGACGCCTCCGGGCGCATCTACGTCGCGGCGCCGGAGATGGGGCGGACACTCGTCCTCGACGGCGAGGGGCGGGCGCTTGGCGAGTGGCCCGTGACCAGGGCCGATACGGTCGAGTCGCCCCGCCTGGCCGTCGTCGCCGATGGAGTCGTCGCGATCACCGAGCCGCGCGACCGCCGCATTCGGGTCGTGGATGCGGACGGGCGCGAGCTTGGCCGGGTGACCCTGGACGGCCGGCCGTTCGGCATCGCGGTCGCCGAGCCGCGCCTCGCCGTGAGCGACCCGGCCGAGGGCCGGATCCTGCTCTATACGCTCGGGCCGCCCTAAAGGTGCCCAAGAAGAGGACGTCACGGGGTGCGTCGCGCCTTCAGTCCTCGGCGGCCCGCGCCGCGTGCCCGTTGGCTCGCGGGCAGAGGTGCTTGCCGGCGCCGAGGGGCGCCTCGCAAGCGGGGCACCGAGGCCGCCCGGCCGCCAGCAGCGGCGCGATGCTGCTGCCGAGGGCCCGGAGCTGCGGCCGCGTCGCCTGGCAACTGAAGCGGGCCGGCCCATCCGGGTCTGCTTCGATCTCGTGCGCCAGGAGCAGGTACACCCGCTGCGACTCGTCGTAGCCGAGCGCGAGCTGCCCGACCTTGAACTCGACGTCGGGCGGGACCGCTGGCGGACTTTCGCGCTCCTCGGCCGATTCTCTGGGCTGAACCTGGACGGACCGGAGGTCGAGGGCCGGCAGGCCGGTCAGGAGCTGCTCGATGAGCATCGCCAGCGCCTGGAGCTGCTCGCGCTCGACCCACAGCCAGGCCACCCCGCGCTCCCCGACGGCCAGCAGACGGAACGCCCGGCGACCGGGCGGGCCGACGGCATCCGCCTCCAACCGCCCGATCGGCCCGAACTCGGTCAGACTATCCGACACGCGTCGCCTCTTCCTCTGCAGAGATGGTCGCCGGCCAAGGATACCACGGACGTCCAGGCCCCGACGGCGCGGCCCGTCGGCGTGCAGCGTGATCGCTTCCGGACGTTCCGGAACGGCCAGTCCGGTCATTTCTGAGGGTTCCATTCGTCGAGCCGATGTGATACCGTAGGCGCCGGCCGGGGCGCCCAGCGCGAGGCGCATCCCATGCTGGGCCGAAGGAGCAGACCGATCGGACGTCGGATTGGAGCGCTCATTGCCGTCGGGCTGGTCGCCATTGGGTTGCCGCTCGGCGTCGTCGCGGAGCAGCTTGATGCCCCCGAAGAGCGCATGTCCAGGCTCATCAACCAGGCGCGGATTGCCCAGGGGCTCCCCGCCGTCGCCGTGAGCCACGAGTTGACCGCCGCCGCCGAGGCTCATGCCCGCGACATGGCAGAGCATGGCTACATGGAGCACGAGAACCGGGCCGGGCTCAGCCCGCAGCAGCGGGCGGCGAAGGAAGGCTATCTGGCCCCGGCCGGCACGGCCTGGCTGGTGCTCGAGGTCATCACCGCGCGGGCAACGCCCGAGGCCGGCCTGAACTGGCTGCTGTCGGACAAGCTCCACCGTGGCGTCGTCCTGCGCAAGTACTGGCGCGAGATCGGCGTGGGATACGCCAAGGGCGGGTCATGGGGCCAGATCTGGTCCATCAAGTTTGGTTGCCGCCCGAACGTGCTCCCCATCGTCGCCGAGCCGAACGACAGCGGTGGCGTGACAGTCCGACTGACGAACGAGGAGTGCGCGCCGGCCGGCGGCGCCGGTCAGATCGGCCGGGCAACCGAGGTGATGGTCTCCGACCGAAGCGACTTCGACGGCGCGTCGTGGGAGCCGTTCGTGACCACCAAGGTGGTCCGGAATGGCAGCAACGTGTTCGTCAAGTATCGCGATGACCAGGGGCGCCAGACGGTGTCCTCGACGGGCGGCAGCTCCGGCACGGCGTCGCTCTCCGCGCTGACGACCGCCGAGAGCACGACCGTCTCGGTGCCCGGGCTCACCCCTGACGCTGGCGAGTCGGAGGCGGCACCGGCCCGGACCACGGAAGCCGCGGATCACGCCGGCCAGGCCCCGGTGATCAGCCCGACGGGGAACTCCAACTTCGTCGTCGAGCCGACGGCGCCGCGGCCCTGAGCCGGGCCCGGTCACCCGCGGCGGTTCGCCGACCGTCGGCCGAAGACGCCAGACGGCGGACCCATCTGAGTCCGCCGTCGGAACCTGCTTCGCGTTACGAGCTCGAGGTGCTCTCGATTTGCGCTTGCCTCCTCGAACGTCGACTCGCTGGCGCCTTCGGAGCCGACGAACGATGGATCGCGTCGAGAGCTACGCGCCCCGCGCGCATCGACGCGCGGGGCCTACGTATCCACCTGCCATCTCGAGTGCAACAGAATCGGCTTGATGAGTCGCAATCCAGCTCCTCCCTGCACCGTCTGTTCTACACGGTCCGCGATCCGCGGTCCGGCTCGCCACCGTGCACAGAAAAATATAGCCCGTACTCGAAGGCCGGTCAAGGGCAGCGCCTGACGAATCCGTCACGATGCCATTTCCGGCCACATTTCGAGTTTTTGCGATCTGTCACCGTCTGGATGGCCGCACACCGGCCTGCCGCGCCCCACCTGTCCGGTGAATGGCGAGGTGCTATCTTGCGTCGCGTTTCCCCACTCGTCCGCCCCGATGGTTTCATCGGCGTGGACGCAGGCGTCGCGTCGCCGTTGCCCGGGATGCGGCTGAGACGCGCGCGGCATCGGCGTGCTCCCGTACGTCGCGGATCATTCCGTAGAATACGGGACTCCGAGATACCCTGCCCACGAGGTCTTGCACGTTGACGCCACGCCGTCGATCCCCCGGCGGTGGTGCCCTTGCCACCGTCCGCACGTTCGGGCTCACCGCGTTCATCGGTCTGCTGCTCGTGGTCCCGAGCGCGTTCCGCGTTGACTCGCCCAACTCACCCGCCGAGGCCGCGCTGCACGACCGGGCACGCGCGGTCGAGGACTTGTCCTGGATCGTTCCCACGGCGACCGCGACAGGCTGGCGCGCAACAAGCCTCGACCGCTCCCGCCTGTTGATGGAAAAGGCTCGGGCGCAGCAGTCGGGCGACTCGCGCAAGCTGGCGTTGGCCAACGCAGTCCTGGCCGGCGAGAGCGTCGCGCGGGCCCGCATGGTGCTGCGCCGCTGGGCCGACCGCCTGGATCCGGAGACGGGGCTCCTGCCGACGTCGCTCGAGCAGGACGGCAACGTTTGGGGGTACGGGAACACCGGTGCCGATCTCTACCCCCACCTCGTCATCGCCGCTCAGTTCACTGAGCCGGAGCTGTATCCGCGCTTCGCCGGCGTCATGGCGGCGGAGCGCGCGCGGCTCCCGGGTCTGCCCCGAGACGTGGACCTATTGACCGATCGACCGGTAGCGCAGGAGCTGGACGAGCGCATATTCGGCGCGGCGGAATATGCCAAGGATGGCCTGCTGCCCCTGCTCGATCGACTCGGGCCGGAGCCCTGGCTCGGCCGGCTGCGCGAGATCGCCGACGCCGTCCTGGACGCCAGCGACACGCCGACGCGCAGCTCTGGAGCGATTCCCGCGGATTCGACCGAGGTCAACGGGGACATGGTGCAGGTGCTGGTCCGCCTCTGGTGGGTGACCGGCGACGAGCGGTACATCGCGGCCGCCGGACGCATCGGAACCACTTACGTCGAGGATGTCCTGCCGACCACGACGTATCTGCCGCCGAATCGGTGGGACTTCGTCGAGAACGAGCCGCTCGATCGGCGCCGGTTCCGGTTGTCCGACCACGGCAACGAGATCCTGTCCGGCCTGATCGAGTGGCACCTCGCCGAGACGCTGCGCGGCAGCCCATCGGCAAGCGCGCACCGTCCGGCGATCCGGCGGATGCTCGAGCGCCTGCTCGACAAGGCGCGCAATGAGGACGGGCTCTGGCTGCGGGTGATCCAGATCCCTTCCGGGAAGGTCGAGCAGGAGGGCGTCACGGACGCCTGGGGCTACGTCTTCCAGGCCTTCCTGACCCAGGCGATCGTCGAGGAGCGGGCGCCGGACGGCGAGCCCCACCTGGCTACTGTGTATCGGGACGCGGCGCGGCGGGCCGTCCGCGCACTGCCCGACTACCGATACTACGAATGGGAACGGGGTAGGATGGACGGGTTTGCCGATGCCCTGGAGAGCGCCGTCTACATGCTCCATGAGCTGGGCGAGCCGGTCGCCGAGGAGTGGCTCGACGACCAGATGCCGGTCCTGTACGGCTTCCAGGACGGGGACGGACGGGTCGACGAACAGTACCTCGACGGGAACTTCATCCGCACCGCCCTGCTGTACGGGCTGCGGCAGACCCGTGGCGCCCGACTCGATCCCTGGCCGGAGGGGGGCCTGCTGGGCGGCACCGATGCGCAGGGGTGCCTCGCCCTCGCCGCCGCGAGCCGTGACGCCTGGGATGGCCGCCTCGTCCTCGATCAGCCGCGGCACCGGCTCTTCGGGAACCTGCCCGTCGATTACGCTCGACTCAACAAGTGGCCGGAGTGGTTCGTCGTGGAGCCCGACAAGGCGTACGAGGTCGAGATCGCCGCGGAGGGCGCAGCACCTTCCCCGCTCGCCGTCACCGGCGCCGAGCTGGCGCAGGGCATCGCA
>JALYGH010000529.1 GCA_030777205.1 Chloroflexota bacterium | reverse complement strand
AAGCGAAGGAGCCAGGAGGGCGCCCCTCCTGGCTCCGTACTTCTTGATTGGCGCGGCGTGAGCTGTCGTCCCGCCGACGCCTCGCACTATGAGGCGACGGCCAGGTTGTCCTGCTCCGGGCGCTTCTTCGGCGGGCGGCCGCGGCGCGGGCGCAGCTCATCGGCCGAGAGGGGCCGCCGGTCGACGAAGACGTCCTCGGTGTCCTGCAGCCAGAGCCGACCGGCGCAGTACGGGCAGCGCATCTGCCGCACCGAAGCCGTGTGCTCCGGATTCTGGACCTTCAACTGGGTCGGGACGAACTTGCGGTCGCGCGGGCCCTGGGCGCTGGCAACAGTGCGGGAGCACAGCAGGCAGGCCAGATCCCCGCGGACCTCCCAGCCGGTGAGCGGCTCCGTCGCAGCATGCATGATTGTCTCCCTCCACGTGGCGCCCCACAGCGGGCGCGCGTGTTTGTGTTGGTGTGCCCAGTTTCGCCGAGGCGGATAATGGTTCGATGAGCCCAAAGTAAGGACCGGATAAGGAAATAGGGCCTCGCCAGCCCGCATCGGTCGGGCCACCTGTCCGCCGTGCTCGGCGCCCGCCGTGGCTCGGCCGCCCTCCGCGATTAGGCCGGGGCCGCGGCCGTGGGGACGCCTTCGGCCACCGGCGCGGCGGGCAAGACGATGGTGAACGTCGAGCCGCGGCCGGGCGCGCTCTCGACGTCGATGCGCCCGCCGTGCTCGTCGGCGATCCATTTGGCGATCGAGAGTCCGAGGCCGGTGCCACGGTTGCTGCCGGCGGCGCGCGCCCGCGTGCGGTCCGCGCGGTAGAACCGCTCGAACAGGTGCGGCAGGTCGGCGGCCTCGATCCCGACCCCGTCGTCGGCGACCGCGATGCGCACCTCGTCGCCGACGCGCTCGACACTGAGCCGAATGTGACCGCCGTCCGGCGTGTACGAGACGGCGTTGTCGACCAGGATCAGCAGCAGCTCCTTCAGGTAGTCGGCGTCGCCGAGCACGGCCGCCTCTTCCACGGGTTCCACGACGAGGGCGTGCTCGTGGGGGAGCGCCAGCAGGCGAGCCTGGCGGTAGACGTCGCGCACGAGGCGGTCGACCCGGACGACGTCGCGCCGCTCCAGCCGCTGGCCGGAGTCCACGCGGGCCAGGGTGAGCAGGTCGCCCACCAGGCGACTCAGCCGCTCGACCTCGGCCAGGGAGTCCGCCAGCGCCTCGTCGCGGTCGGCCGGATGGAGCTCGTCACCGGCGCGCTGGAGCAGCTCCAGGTTGGTGCGGATGGTGGAGAGCGGCGTCCGCAGCTCGTGCGAGGCGTCGGCGACGAAGCGCCGCTGCGACGCGAGCGTCTGCTCCTGCTCCTGGTACGCTTCCTGGAGCTCGGCGAGCATCTCGTTGAACGTGGTCGCCAACCGCTCGACCTCGTCGCGGGGGGTCTCGCCGCGCGGCGCCGCCACTCGTCGGCCGAAGTCGCGGCTCTCGCCGATGGTGTGCGCGTCGCGGGTCAGGCGATCGATCGGCCGCAGGGCGACGCGCGCCAACCACCAGCCGCCGACGGCCGCCACCAGCACGCTCAAGAAGCCGATGACGACGAAAAAGACCCGCAACTGCGCGAGCGCCAGCTCGAGGTCCTTCAGTGAGCGGGCGATCTGGAGCACGCCCGCCACATTGCCGCGCAGGAACGGGGGGTCGAGCGGCGCGTAGTACACCCGGAACGGCGCGCCGCCGACGTACGTCGTCTCGATGTACGAGCCGCCGGCCACCGCCACGCCCATCGCCAGCTCGTTCGCCGGGAAGGTGCGCTCGCCGAGCGACTCCGAGCGGCGGATCACCGTGCCGTCCAGGTCGATCACCTGGACGCTGACGCCCGGCGACGAGAAGACGTCGATGTTGGGCAGCCCGATCGACGGGCGGATCGGGCTGGCGGCGGGATTCACGAGCAGGCCGGTCGTGCCGCTGATCTCCTGGGCCTGCGCCGCGAGGTTGTCGTCGACTTCCTGGGTCATGTAGCGCAGCAGGGCCAGGTAGACGAGCGAGTCGGCGGCGAGCAACGAGAGGGTGAGGATGAACGTGTACAGGAGTGACAGCCGCCAGCGGATCGGGAACGCCAGCAGCGGCAGGTAACGCGACAGCCCGGTCAGGTGGAACGGGTCGTCATCAGCCGGCCGTGCCGCGGGGGCGGCCGCGGACACGGGAGCAGGCTGGGGCGCGGCACGCGACGCGGCGGCCACGGGATGCGGGGTCGGTTGAGCGTGATCGGTCACGTGCCCAGGATAGCGCGCAGCGCGGCCGACGGGGAGGATTTCTGACGGGCTCTGCTTCCCCACACCGGGGAATGGCCCTCAGCACAGGGGATAGTGGGGCGCTGCGGGGGGCCGTTACTCCCGCAGGACGTACCCGGCGTGGCGGACGGTGTGGATCAGGCGTGACTCCCCGCCCGCCTCCAGCTTCTGGCGCAACTGGCCGACGTACACCGGCACGACGTTCGACTCGCCCTCGAAATCGTATCCCCAGACCTGCTCGAGGATGTAGGCGTGGGGCAGGACGCGGCGCGGGTGGCGCATGAACAGCGCCAGCAGGTCGTACTCCTTGCTCGTCAGCCGCACGAACCGGTCGCCGCGGCGGGCCTCGCGCGCCCCGGTATCGAGGACCAGATCGGCGAAGCGGAGCGTCGACGCCGGCGGGGCCGCCGCGTCCGGCTCCCGGCGGCGCAGGCGGGCCTTGACGCGGGCGAGCAGCTCCTGGGTGGCGAACGGCTTGACGAGGTAATCGTCGGCGCCGGCCTCCAGGCCGGCGACCTTGTCCTCGGTGCTGTCGCGGGCGGAGAGCATCAGGACCGGCACGCCGCCCCCGGCCTGGAGGCGCCGCGCGAACTCCAGGCCATCCACGCCCGGCAGCATGACGTCGAGGATGATCAGGTCGGGCGACTCGTCGCGGGCGAGCTGGAGGCCGGCCAGCCCATTCACGGCGGTGAGGACCCGGTACCCCTCGTACGCCAGCACGCGCCGTAGCGACGCGACGAGCCGCTCGTCGTCGTCCACGACGAGCACCGTCGCGGGATCCTGGCGCTCCATCAGCCCGGGCGCCCCGCCGCTCCTACCATCTCGCGAACGCCGAACTTCCTGCGATGCTGCTCCATCTCGATCATTGTACGCTGACGCGAGCGGCGCCCACGGACAGCGAGATCGTGGCGCGGTTCGTCGCGGTGTCGTAGCCGACGGTCCGGTACTCGTCCCCAACGCGCACGAATCGGCGCTCGTCCACTTCGACGACACTCGGCCCTTCGGTCGTGATGATGCGCGCCTCCGTGCCCTCGGGGACGATCACCTCGACGTTGGCGGCGCCGGCCTCAACGCGGATCTCCGGCTGGCCCGTGGCCGGCACGATCAGCGCGACGTGGCTGGCGCCCGTCTCGACGCGGGCACTCGAGACCTGCAGCGTGCGCAGGTCGAGGG
>JALYGH010000528.1 GCA_030777205.1 Chloroflexota bacterium | reverse complement strand
GTGCCGATGGGGATCGGGTACCAGGCGGCCGGCCGCCAGGTCGATCCCCAAGACGCTACGGCCCGGTCACGGGGCCGATGACGTCGAGGCCGCCCATCCACGGCTTGAGGACCTCGGGGACGCGGATCGCGCCGTCCGCCTGCTGGTACGTCTCCAGGACGGCGATCAGCACCCGCGGTAGGGCCAGGCCGGAGCCGTTCAGCGTGTGGGGAAACTCCGGGCGGCCGGTTGGCTCGCGACGCCAGCGGAGGTTGGCGCGGCGGGCCTGGTAGTCGCCGGCGTTGGAGCAGGACGAGACCTCGAGCCACTCGTTGCAGCCGGGCGCCCAGACCTCCAGGTCGAACGTCTTGGTCATCGCGAAGCCAAGGTCGCCGCTGCAGAGCTGAAGGACGCGGTACGGCAGCTCGAGGCGCTCGAGCAACGACGCGGCCTGGGCGAGCATCCGGTCCAGCTCGTCGTTGGAGGTGGACGACTCGACGATCTGGACCATCTCGACCTTGTCGAACTGGTGGCCGCGCTTGATGCCCCGCACGTCGCGGCCGGCCGAGAACTTCTCGCGGCGGAAGCAGGGCGAGTAGGCGACGTACCGGATCGCGAGTGCCTCCGGCGGCAGGATCTCGTCGGCGTGGATGTTGACGAGCACCACCTCGGAGGTTGGGATCAGCCAGAGATCCTCCTCGGCGTCGTGGTAGAGGTTGTCGTGGAACTTGGGGAGCTGGCCGCTCCCGATCATCACCTGCTCCTTGACGAGCGCCGGTGCGTAGACCTCCAGGAACCCGTGCTCGCGAGTGTGGACGTCGAGGAACCAGGAGATCAGCGCCCGCTGGAGCCGCGCCGCCCCGCCCCGCAGGTGGTAGAACCGCGACCCGCTCAGCTTCACGCCGCGCTCGAAATCGATGATCCCGAGCTTCTCCCCCAGCTCCCAGTGGGGGAGCGGGGTAAAGTCGAACGTCTTCGGCGTGCCGACGGTGCGGAGCACCTCGTTGTCCGACTCGTCCTCGCCATACGGGACCGACGGGTCGACCAGATTCGGGACGGCCAGCATCAGCTCGTTCAGCTTCGCCTCGGCGGCGGTCGCGTCCTCGTCGAGCAGCCGGATGCGCTCGCGCATCTCGCGAAGCCCGGCCAGGGCCTCCTCGCTCGGCCGGCCGGCCTTCCCGATCTCCTTGCTGGCGCGGTTCTGCTCGGCGCGGAGGGTGTCGCGCTCGTCGACGAGCGCCCGGCGGCGGGTGTCCAGCTCGAGGATCTGATCGACGAGCGCCGGGTCGTCGTGGCGCTTCTTCAGAGAATCCCGAACGAGGTCGGGGTTGGAGCGAATGAGCGTCAGAGCGAGCACGCAAGTACTCCCGCGGCGTGGACTACCGAATCAGGGGTGATCGAATCGCGTTGCTGCACGGCGGCGTCCGGCCGGGCTGTTATAGCGGACGATCTTGACGTGTCGGGCTGACTGCCCAAGCCGGCCGATCCGGGGTCGCCACACGGCGGTCCCGACCGGTGAACCCGGTGCCGTCACTCCGAGCGAAGCGAAGGACGTCGTGCCCACACATCGAGCCGCGAAAGGTCCGTCCACGGCGAGCTCGCCGGCGCGGTGCGCCCGATCTCGTCGCGCAGGCAGCCCCCGATCCGCCGTCCCCTCTCGGATGCTGCATGAGCGTCGTCGGTCTCGTCGTCGGTCTCATAGTAAACGAGGCGGCCCATGGTGTACCGGCTCGTGACACTGTCGACAACGCCCACCCAGTGCTGCCGCCTTGGCACGCAATGACGGCCGTCATCCCGGTGCTCCCGGGCCGCGGCGTACGCTACCGCGGTGTCCACGGCGCCGGGCTACGGCGGGGGGAGCGCCCCTACTCGTGGTCGGCGCGGGCGGCGGCGGAATCGCGCAGCGGCAGGTGGTCCAGGACCTGGGCGAGCGCGCCGCCGAGGCGCTGCTGGAGCGCCTCCATCTCGCGGGTGAACGCCTCGCGGCGGGATGCGTTGGCGGGGGCGGGCGGCTGGCCCATTCGCCGAAACTTGCGGTATCGCTCGTCGACCAGCTTGTTCGGGCTGGTCCGGCGCAGCTCGACCAGGTCGTCGAGGATGAAGTTCTTGAGCAGCAGCGCCGCATAGTCCGGATCTTCGTGGGCCCCGCCGGTCGGCTCCGGAACGAGGGTGTCGACGACGCCGAGCAGCTTGCAGTCGGCGGCGGTCAGCTTGAGTGAATCGGCGAGGTCGCGGGCGCGCTGGGCGTCGTGGTAGAGGATCGCCGCCGCACCCTCCGGCGCGATGACCGAGTAGATGGCGTTCTCCTGCATCAGCACTCGGTCGGCGACGCCGAGCGCGAGCGCGCCGCCGCTGCCGCCCTCGCCGATGACGGCCGCGACGACCGGCACCGGCAGGACGGCCATCGTGCCGAGGCAGCGGGCGATCGAGGGGGCCAGGCCGCGGGCCTCCGAATCGAAGTCGAGGGCCGCCCCCGGCGTGTCGATGAGCGTGACGACGGGGACCCCCCAGCGGCCGGCCAAGCGCATCGCCCGGTCCGCCTTGCGGTAGCCTTCGGCCGACATCCGCCCGCCGCGCCGGCGCTCGCGCTCCTCGGCGCTGCGCCCGCGCTCCTGGGCGATCAGCATGATCGTGATGCCGCCGAGGTCGCCGACGCCGCAGATCGCGGCCGGGTCGTCGGCGCTGAGGCGGTCGCCGTGCAGCTCGAAGAACTGCGGGACCATTGCCCGGATGTAGTCGCGGGCGGTCGGTCGCTCCGGGTGGCGGGCCAGCTCGACGGCCTCCCAGGCCGAGGCGGGCGGGCGGACCTCCGGGCGATACGGCTCGGTCTCCCGGCGCGCCGAGAGGTTCCAGGGATTCGCGAGTAGCTGAAGGAGCGTCGCGAGGGCGTTGCGCAGCCGCATGCGATCGACGATCGCGTCGATCTGGCCGTTCTGGAGCAGGTACTCGGCGCTCTGGGCATCTTTCGGCCTGGCGCGGCCGGTGATCTGCTCGATCACCCGCGGCCCGGCGAAGCCGATCAGGGCGCCCGGCTCGGCCAGCAGGATGTCGCCGTGCGAGGCGAAGCTGGCGTACACGCCCCCGGTCGTCGGGTCGGTCAGGACCGAGATGAAGGGGATGCCGGCGCGGTGGAGGCGCATCGCGGCGGCGCTCGTCTTGGCCATCTGGACGAGCGACAGCATCCCCTCCTGCATCCGGGCGCCGCCGCTGGCGGCGATGCTGATGAACGGCAGGCGCCGGTCGACCGCCATGTCCATCGCCAGCGCGACCTTCTCGCCGACGACGGTGCCCATGCTGCCGCCCAGGAACTCGAAGTCGAAGACGGCCAGGACGCAGTCGCGGGCGTTGATCCGTCCGGTCCCGATGACGACGGCCTCCTCGAGCCCGGTCCGCTCGCGGGCCGCCTGGAGCCGCTCGCTGTACGGGACGCGGTCGGAGAAGAGGAGCGGGTCGACCGAGGTGAGCGAGCGGTGCGTCTCCCGGAAGGAGCCGGCGTCGAGGAGCAGCTCCAGGCGTCTCCGGGCGGAGATCGGGGCGTGGTAGCCGCAGGCCTTGCAGACGCGGAACCGCTCCCAGGTGGACGAGGCGGAGAGGTCGGCGCCACAGCGGCGGCAAGTCGTGGTTGCCGAAGCCTCGGACGGCGCGGGCGCCCCGCTCTTCGAGGTCGACCCGTCGGGCGCGCCGGCCGGGAGCGCCGCGCCGTTCGACGCCGACCGATTGGAAGCGTCGGCCGTCCCTGCCCGTGCCGTCCCATTGCGTTCGCCGTCGCCGGCCGGCCGGCCACCCTCGACGCCCATGCTCGCCGCTCCCGGTGTCCACGTCATCGTCGGTCACCCAGCCCGGATTATAGGCCCGACGCCGAGCGCAGCGACAGCATTCGGGCCGGTGGGCCAGATTGTCGCAGGAAAGCGTCGGACTTCGGTTGCGCCACGGTCGAGATGACGGCGGCGGACACCGGCGAGATCTCCTCTCGCTCACCGCCAGGCCGATCGCCGCCGGCGGGGCATAGTTGGACGGTGGACGCCCGTCCGGCCCTCCGGAGTATCCTGCCGACCGTGAAGACCGAGCGCCACGGACAGCCCAGGGCGCGCCGAGCGAGGTCCGCCGATGCGTGACGGCGCCCGCGACGCGGCCGTCGTCGGGAGCGGGCCGAACGGCCTGGCGGCCGCCGTGACCCTGGCGCGCGCGGGGCGATCGGTCCAGGTGTTCGAGGCCGCCGACACGCTCGGCGGCGGCTTACGCTCGGCAGAGCTTACCCTGCCGGGCTTCGTCCACGACGTCTGCTCGGCGATCCACCCGCTCGGCGTCGCCTCACCATTCTTCCGCCGCCTCAGACTCGAAAGGCACGGCCTGGCCTGGGTGAACCCGCCCGCCGCGGTCGCCCACCCGCTCGACGACGGCACGGCCGTCGTGCTCGAACGCTCGATCGAGGCGACGGGCGCCGGGTTCGACCACCCCGGCGACGCGGCCACGTACCGCCGGGTCATCGGGCCGGTCGTCGCCGACGCCGACAAGATCCTGGCCGATGTCCTCGGCCCCTTCCGGCTGCCGCGCCACCCGCTGGCGCTCGCTCGCTTCGGCCTGCTGGCGATCCTGCCGGCCAGCAGCCTGGCTCGGCTGCTATTCCAGGGCGAGCGGGCGCGGGCGCTGTTCGCCGGCATCGCCGCCCACGCGATCCAGCCGCTCGAGCATCCGGCGACGGCCGCCTTCGGGCTGGTGCTGGAAATGCTGGGCCACGCCGTCGGCTGGCCGCTGCCGCGCGGCGGCTCCCAGCGGGTCGCGGACGCGCTAGTGGCGTGCCTCGGGGCCCTCGGCGGCGAGGTGCGCCCGGGCCGGCGGGTGTCCGCGCTCGACGACCTCCCGCCGGCGCGCGTCGCCCTGTTCGACGTCACGCCGCGCCAGCTCCTCCGAATCGGGGGTACCTCGTTCCCGGCCGGGTATCGTCGCCGGCTGACCGGCTACCGCTACGGGCCCGGGGTCTTCAAGGTCGACTGGGCGCTCGACGGCCCGATCCCCTGGCGGGCCGCGGCCTGCGGCCGGGCGGCGACGGTGCACCTCGGCGGCACCCTCCACGAGATCGCCGGTGCCGAGGCCGCGGTGTGGCGCGGGCAGCACCCGGAGCGGCCGTTCGTCCTGGTGGCCCAGCAGAGCCTGTTCGACCCGACGCGCGCGCCGGACGGCAAGCACACGGGCTGGGCGTACTGCCACGTCCCGCATGGCTCGCGCGTCAATATGACCGAGCGAATCGAGGCCCAGATCGAGCGGTTCGCGCCGGGCTTCCGTGACCGCATCCTGGCCCGGCACGCGCTGTCGCCGGCCGACCTGGAGCGACATAACATGAATTACATCGGCGGCGACATCAACGGCGGGGTCCAGGATTGGCGGCAGCTCTTCACGCGCCCCGTCGCCCGCCTGGTCCCGTATTCGACGCCGGACCCGCGCGTGTACATCTGCTCGTCGTCGACGCCGCCCGGCGGGGGCGTGCACGGCATGTGTGGTTACGCCGCCGCTCGGGCCGCCCTACGCCGGGTCGCATGGTAATAGCAGTTCTGTGGGCTCGCGCCGCTTTTTCCTGGGATGCGGGGAGCACGTCGAGGGCATCGGCGAGCCGGTCCCGGCCGGACAGGCGTCGGACGCGGGCCGAGTCGGCGTCGAGTTCCTCGAGGAAGGTCTGGGCGGCGGCGAGCCTGGCGTCGAGCGTGGCGTAGACGGTGCCCTCGACCCGTCGGCGGACCTCCTCGAACAGCCGCTCGGCCGAGCTCGGCCTCATACTCCCTGTATTGTGTGGCAAGGCTATGCGGGTTTGGAATGAGTGGACGGGCTACGCCGGCCACTGAGCCCTGGCGTTAGCCATGCTGAATGCGGCCCTCCGGTGGCTGCCACCCGGCCACGCCACCACGATACGGCCGATCTCGAGGACGACCGTGTCGCGACGAGTGCAATTCTCGGGAGTGCCGATCTACTGGTCGCGGCCCGGTTCCGACCCAGGTGACGTGCGCGACTGCGCGGCCAGCGCGACGAGCTCGGGGAGCGACTGCCGGGGCTTTTCCCATGCGGTCGTCGCTCGATCACGGTCGCGCTGGTACACTGAAGGTCGGGTCCGCGCTATTGTGAGTGTGACCACGTGGGTAGAAGGATGGGTGGGCGCGACGAGGTGCCTGCTGATGCAGAGGAGGGGGGATGGCCCGTCCGCTCGCTCAGTCGAAGCGCGTCCTCGTCGTCGACGACGATCCCGGCATCAGGACGCTGCTGCACGTCGCGCTCGAAGACGAGGGATATAGCGTCGACAGCGCCACGAATGGCCGCGAGGCGCTCGACAAGATTCACCACGATCAGCCCAGCGCGATCCTGCTCGACCTGATGATGCCCGTCATGGACGGCTGGTCGTTCCTGGCCGCGTGCCGCCGCGATGGCCTCTGTCGGGACGTGCCCATCATCGTCATGTCGGCGGGAGCGTGGGCCGGCACGATGATGGGCCTGGGGACGGATGCGTTCATCGCCAAGCCGTTTGACCTCGATGTCCTGCTCGGGACGCTCGCCACGCTCTGCTGAACGGCGGGTGAGGCAGCCACGCTTCCCGGCGCATCGTCGGCCCATCCCCGATGCTGCCAGTGTCCGCGCCCGGTGAGCCGACCACACCAGGCGGCGCCGCTGTGACGGCGTCGTGATGGACCATCCCGAGTCTGTCGGTGGAACATCGCTATGCTGTATGCACGGACTGAGGCCGTCCCGGCCACTCCATAGGTGGAGCCCCACCTCGGGGAAGGGACCAGCATGCTAACCGTTATGACCCGAAAGCCCGCGCTTATCTGCTGGAACTGCGAGCGGGACGTGAACGAAACCGTCACTGCCATCCTGCGGACGCCATCGAGCGGACGAACGACGCTGTCGCTCTGTCGCGAATGCTACGAGTCGGCTTACGTGCCGCTCGCCACGGGTACCCGCTGGTCGGTGTCCGCGGCGCCGTACCTTGACGGGGAGAGCGTCAGCGGTCTGCGCCTGGTAGGTCGATCAGGCCCATTCTGAGCGCGATCACGGCCGCTTCAAGCTTCGAGCCTGCCCCGGGCGCGGCGATGGGGCGAGAGCTGTCGCGTCGCACCTGATCGGGCGTAGCCCAGGACCACGCCGAGCTGGCCCTGCTCGATCCGCCCGGCCGTCGCGCTGTCCTGCCGCGCCACCCCACACGAGTTCGTCCCCTTCTTGACGAACCCAGTCTCGTCGACCACGAGCACGCCCTCGGCGTCGCCCGGTTCTCCGATCACCTGCTCGGAGATCGTCGCGGCCGGCGTCGGTGTCCCAGGCCGACCCATCGAGCACCCGCTGGATCGCCCACGGCTGCCGGTGCCCGACGCTGACCCTCGAGCTGTCGGCGCCGGCCGAGCAGGGCGTCAACAGCTCGGCCCTGCCATTGAGCGCCTCGTTGTTCTCCACGATGGGACTCGCACTCGGCGGGTCGCTCTTCGCGGCGCTTATGCCCTACTCGCCGCCGGTTGCCTACCTCGCCGGCTTCGCGCACGGGCCGGCGAGCGTGCGGACGCCCACGGATGAGGCTGTCCTGCGCATCGTGAACAGCCGCCACCTGGCGACCCGCGCGCCGAATGTGGCCGGGCTGCGTGCGCTCTACGTCGACGCGGCGTACGCCGAGCAGGCGGCCCGCGACGTGCCGCTCCGTTCGCCGCGCGAGGACCTCCAGGCCCGGGCGCCGGTGTCCCGCCCGGCCGTCGTCGCCCATCCGGACGGTGATCTCCTCGACCTACTTCGGGCGCTGCCAATCGCGACGCGAACGTCCCCCTCGGTTGCTCGTCGCGACCTTGACAGTCCACCGGTCGCCTCCTAGAATCTCGCAGCCACCATCATGCCGCGGCACCGTCGACGGCGCACGGTGGCGCAACGGCCGACCAACGGAGGTACCAAGCGGACCCACACCCGGCGGCGAGCCGATGCGCGCGGGCACCACCGGGCGCCGGCATTCAGCGCCGGCCGGCTTCGTCCCGTCCGCCCGATCGCTCGCCCCAACAGCGGCTGAGGTTCGGCGTTCCCGACGAGCGGGCTCACGGCAGTCCCGTGATCGAGACGACCTGAGAGGCAGCGACGAATCGGAACCGAGGGGCAGGCACCCCGCATACGATAGGGAGTTCTCGGTATGAACGACGACGTTCCCGCGCGAATGATCTCGCGACGCCAGTTCCTGCGTTCGACGACGCTGCTGGCCACGGTGGCCCTGAC
>JALYGH010000527.1 GCA_030777205.1 Chloroflexota bacterium | reverse complement strand
CCGCTGCGGCGGGCGGCGCCGGCTCCGCCACGCTGCGCCTGAGCCACGCGCAGCCGACGAAGGTGCCGAAGCTGACGGCCGCCTTCAAGCGGGCCGGCGTCCATCGCGCTGAGGTGGCGATCGTCGGGGCCGACGGCACCCAGCGGGTGGTGCACGCCGACGTCGTCGTCACCGGCGCTTCGGGTAACGCCGTCGTCTTCGGTTCCAAGCCCTCGCGCTCTCGCACCGATCCGCTGGACTGTGATCCGGCCAACAAGTTCATCGAGTGCGGCGCCATCACCGCGCCGAGGGCGGCGATCGTCAAGACCCCCGTCACGCTGCAGAACTCGACCCCCAGCTCGCAGTACTGCTATACGGTCGCCAGGGTCGGGGCCGGTAAGGGAGTGACGACGCCGCTCGCCCTGTCGCGCCTGCAGCAGAAGCGCGACCTCGTGTATCCATCGGTGAACGAGTTCTTCGCGCCCAGCGCCTATCCGGGCGGCACGAGCACGAACGTCGTCGGCAAGCCGTCGGTCACCAGCGTCAACGCCGGCGCGGCGAAGGCCGCAACGAGCGCCGCCTCAGAGCCTACGAGCGCTCGCGCCGCGCAGGCGACGCAGAAGGTCGACAAGGAGGTCTGCGTGACGTTCGCCACCCAGACCGTGTCGTGGGATCTCGGTGACGGGACGAAGATCGCGAGCGGCGGCGCGCCGCCGAGTCCGGGGGCGTCGGGTCGCCTCGCGCTCGCTTCGCCGGTCATCTCGCATGCCTACCAGGCGGCGAAGACCTATCCGGTCACGGTCGTCTCGCGCCGGTTCTCGATCAACAAGAGCAAGCTGCCGTCGCCCGCCGACCCCGAGTATGCCGAGAAGACCCGCGAGCTCTTCGGCGGTGGACTCGGGAACACGGAGGGCGACGTCGATGCCCTGGTCGCCAAGGGCCTGCTGACCCCGTACCTCGTCAAGACGACGATCAAGCTCAGGGTGCAGGACGCCGTCTGCGGCAAGCCGATCATGGTCAAGGGCGTTCCGGTGCGATCGTTCGCCGCGGTCGGTTACCCCGACCCCTTCTCGACTGCCGTCGACGGCTGCCTGCTGATCGACACCCCGCTCGGCGGCGGGCACGCCGTGTACGAGCCGTTTCCGGGCGAGTACCTGAGCCTCAACGGCGTCGTCGTCCGGCGGGTGGCGGCGCTTGAGAAGGATGCGCAGTCGTCGTTCGGCGACCGCGTCGCGTCGACCGACGTACTCGTCGATTCCACGAACGGGACGCTGACGGCGCGTGACCTCGGCGAGCTTGACCTCGAGCTCTTCGACCCGTCGCGGTTTGGTGCGCTGCGGGCGATCGCGGCCGGCCGCACGAATCAGATCGAGGTCCCCGCCCCGAGCAAGAAGGGCTCGCTGGTGCCAGGTCGCGCAACGGCGGCGCTGCCGGACTACGGCGGCGGCAAGAACCTCTCCCTCCCGGGCGGCTTCACGACCACGGGCGGGCGCGTGCTGCTGTCAGCCGACAGCACCGCGTTCTTCCGCGCGACCGTGGGGCCGCTGGGGCCGATCAACGGCGGCACGCCCCCGGTGCTGCTGGGCGGCTCGACAACAGTCAAGAGGGCGAGCGCGGACGCGAACGAGTTCAAGCCCGGCTCCACGCCGGACTTCTCGCTCGACCTCTCCGGCCTGCGCCTCGGAGCGTTCGTCGTCAAGAAGTTCCGCCTCGACCACTTCCCGCTGGACGGGTGGTACGGGGACGGCACGTTCACGTTCCCGATCGGCGCGCAGGAGTACGAGCTCGCGGCGCCGTACAAGGCTCCTCCGCCGGGCGTGAACACGACGCTCAAGTGCGCGAAGTCGGTTGACGTCGGCCCATCGGGGCTGCGGATCCATGACCAGGAGGGCTTCAAGTTCGCCGGCGGCCGCCTGACCGGTTTCTCGATCCCCCTCGGTCCGATCGGGATCGATTGCTTCGCCGCGAGCTTCAACGAGAAGCCGTTCACGCTGGTCGGCTATGTCGGCGGCCGGTTCCCGGTGGCGGGCGGCGAGCAGCCCGACGACAAGAAGGTGGACAAGATCGTGGACATCAACGCGTGCGTGCTCGTCGCGATCCTGGAGAACGACGAGCAGACGAAGGGCGGCTGCGCGATCCAGCCGAGCGAGTTCGGCGTGGTCATAGAAGGCGTCGGGATACCGGCGTCGCAAAAGCAGTTCTGGCTGGCGGTCCGCGGCGAGCTCGACTTCGTCGGGCAGTTCAAGGTCAACGGCGGCCTGGACCTGCGATCGATCGCCGGGAACGTGAAGATCGGCGCGCAGATCGGCATCACGCCGCGCTATTACGGGCCCTATCGGATCGGCGGCGAAGCGTTCGGGAACTTTCATCTGAAGCCGGCCGGCTTCGAGCTCGGCGGTCAGGTCAATCTCGCACTGGGTTTCTGCCCGGCGTGCGCAAACGTGCGCGCGCTGATCTCCAACAAGGGCCTCGGCGCGTGCGCCGACACGTTCCTGCTGTCCGGCGGGTTCGTGTATCCGTGGGGAGGCTCGCTGTCGCTGTTCGCGGGCTGCGGGTGGGAGAACTTCGCGCCGATCCGGATCTCGCAGACGGCCGACTCGATCACGCCCCTCGGCTTCGCGGCGCAGCCGCTGGCGCAAGCTGCGCAGAGCGCCCCCGGCGCCACCCGCGTACGCGTCAGCTCCAGGGAGGCGAAGGCGCCCGCGCTGGCGTTCGAGCTCGAGGGAGAGGGCCGGGCACCCCGCGCGACCCTGATCGGCCCTGGTGGCAAGCGGATCGTGGTGCCCGCGAAGACGGGGCACACGGTGCTGCGCGCCGACGGCACGACGGTCACCAATCCTCGCCAGTTCGACCCCGCCAAGCAGATTCGCGTGCTGACCATGGACGCGCTCCCCCCCGACGCGCTTGCCCCGCAGCCCGTGCCGTTCAAGCCCGTCGGCGACGGGCCGCACCCCACCCATGTCAGGCCGACCGTCGCGGTGCCGTTCACGCCGACGACGATCGTCTCGGTCCCGGACGCTCGCGCGGGCGACTGGCGCATCGAGCCGCACCCCGGCTCGGCGCGAATCTCCCGCGTCCGGATCCGCGAGAAGCTGCCGAAGCGACAGGTGACAGCGAAGGTCGTCCGCGGCCGCGACGGCCGGCGCCTGCGCTACAGCGTCAGGCCGATCGCCGGCCAGACCGTGCGCTTCGTCGAGGAGGGCGCCGGCGTCGCGCGCCAGATCGGCCGCCGCGTCAGAGGCGGCTCGGGCGAGCTGAGATTCCCCGGCGGCTACGGCCCGGCGGGCCGACGCACGATCCGCGTGATCATCGAGCAGGGCGGGGTCCCGGTCGAGCGGAGGGCGCTGGGCTCTTACGTCGCGCCCGGTCCGCCGCCGGTGGCCGTGCCCGAGAGCCTGAAGGTCGTACGCGAGGGTCGGGGCGTCCTGCGCGCCTGCTGGGACAGGGTCCCGCGCGCGACGTCCTACCGCGTGCGCGTCAAGGGCACCGACGGCAGCGTGAAGCCCGTGACGACGACGGGCAGATGCGTCGCACTACCGGGCTTCGATCACTCAGTCGGCGCACATGTGGACGTCCAGGCGGTCACCTCTTACGGTGAGAGCCCGCACCCAGCGCGGGACTCGCTCAGGCGCCTGCCGCGAGCCCCGAGGCTCGATCTCTAGGTCGCGCGATACGCCGTAACCCTGTCGCGGCGCTGGCCGCGAGGACCGACACGGACACATAGCACTCGTCGACGTCCCCGACGATGACGCCGCCCAACGCGAACGGTTCCCGGGCTCGCCCAGCGTCCGCGTCAAGGGGGTTGCGACGTCGAGCCCGGCGCCGAGAGACGGACCGATTTCGGGCTGGGATGCCGCTGACGGCCGCCCGTGACCTCCAGATCGGTCACCGCGCCACGCTCGCCACCGCGTCGATCACCTCGGCGGCGGAGTCCAGCGCCTGGCGCATGCAGTCGTCCATGTCGATGTAGACGTAGTTCGCCAGCCGGCCCGCGAAGAACGTCCGCTGCGGCCCGACCTGCTCGCGCACGAAGTCCTGGTAGCGGTCGTTGAGCTGCCTGTTGTGCGGCAACTCGATCGGGTAGTAGCGGCTCGGCGCGCCGGTGAACTCGAAGCCGAGCACCGTGCCCTCGCATTGCTGGCGCGACGCGTGCTTGGTCTCGTGGATCCGGATGAAGGGGTACTCCTGGCCCGGATAGTTGACGACCATCGCGCCCTGCGCATGCTCGACGTGCGGGATGTGGACGTTGCGCACGTCGATCCCGCGCCACTCGAGCATCCCGAAGCGCCCGCCGGCGAACTCGTCGAGCGGGCAGGTGAGGATGACGAGATCGGCGCCGGTCTCCGCGACATGCCCGTCGAGCTCGTCGATCGTCACGTCCTGGCCGTAGCGCACGTCGACGAGCCTCGAATCGAGCAGGCCGTCGATCAGGTCCGTGTAGCCGTTGGGCCCGGCGGGCCAGCCCTGATAGGGATCGGGGAACAGGTAGGGGTCGTTATCCCACCGCACCGAGACGCGGCGCGGCGCCCATT
>JALYGH010000526.1 GCA_030777205.1 Chloroflexota bacterium | reverse complement strand
GAAGGGGCGGGCGGTTGACGAAGCGACGGGACATACCTACTCGGGACCGGGCCGGCCAGGCAGGGCCCAGCGTCCGACTGCCGCGACGACTTCGTCCAGGTCGAACGGCTTGGAGATCGCCTCGACCGCTTCCAGCTCGCCGACCCGCGCCCGTGCCTCGTGCGCGGCCGACAGCACGATGACCGGCACGGCGGCGATCGATCCGCCGAGCTGCCGCTGCCGGGCCCGGAAGGACCGGCCGTCCATCTCGGGCATCATCAAGTCGAGCAGGATGAGCTGGGGCCGCCACTCGCGGAGCAGCTCCAGTCCCTCCCGCCCGTTGCGGGCGCGCCGGACGTCGTAGCCCTCGTCGGCGAGCACATCGGCGACGACCTGGCCGACCGCGTCCTCGTCCTCGACGACCAGCACGCGCCGCGCCTCAGCCACCGGCTGGCCCGTCACCGTCTCGCGTGTCGATGGGCGGACCGGACCGGGGGAGCCGGAGCAGCATCGTCGTCCCCTGCCCCTCGCCGGCGCTTTCCGCCCACAGTCGCCCGCCGTGTTGCTCGACGATCTGCCGACAGATGTAGAGCCCGAGCCCGAGCCCCTCGATGTTGCGCTCCAGGGCGTTCTGGGCGCGCCCGAACGGCTCGAAGATCCGCTCGAGCGCATCGCCAGGCAGCCCGATCCCCGAATCGCGCACGCAAACCTCCATGTCATCCCCGTCGACGGTCAGGGTCACGCGGATCTCCCCGCCGTCCGGCGAGTACTTGATTGCGTTGCTCAGCAAGTTCTCGACGACCTGACCGAGGCGATCCGGGTCCACGACGGCCGAGCAGGGGGCGCAGTCCAGCTCGACCGCGATGCGGTCGACGTCGTCGTGCGCGTGTACGCGCCGGGCAACGGCGTCGACCAGCTCGGCGACGTCGACCGGCTGCGGCCGGAGCGGCAGCCCGCCGGCTCGGAGGCGCGAGACGTCGAGCAGGTCCTCGGTCAGCGTCGCGAGCCGCATGGCCGCGTGATCGATGATCCCGACGTAGCGCCGCTGCCGCTCGCGGTCGAGCTGTCCGCGCTCCTCGGCCCGCCGGAGCATCTGCGCGGCACCCTTGATCCCTGCCACCGGGTTGCGCAGCTCGTGCGACGCGATCGACAGGAACTCGTCGCGCAGCCGGATAGCATCCTGGGCCTGGGCGAAAAGCCGCGCATTGTCGATCGCGATGCCGGCCTGGGCCGCGATCCCGGTGAGCAGGCGCTCGGCGCGGGCGGTGAAGACGCCGGGCTCGCCGTGACCGAAGAACAGCCCGCCCAGGACCTCGCCCGAGCGCGAGAAGATCGGCAGCGCCAGGTAGCTGCGAACCGGCAGGTGCCCCTTCGGCATGCCGCGGTAGGGCGGGTTCTTGCCGTAGCGAGGGTCCTCGTTAACGTCGTCGAGCCGGACGACCCCTTCGCCGCGAAAGGTCGGGCCGAAGATGGCGGTGTTGCGCGGCATCGGGAATTGAGCGAACGCTTCTCGCGGCACGCCGGAGAGCGTGTACAGGGTGTAGCTCTCGCCCCGCTCGTCCAGCACGTTGTAGAAGAACGCCCCGAACTGGGCACCGGCGAGCTCGGTGGCGACGTCGGTCACGGCTTGGAGCAGCCTGTTCAGGTCGAGTTCCGCCGTCAACATCTGGCCGATGCGATTGATCGCCTCGACCACCTCGGTCTGCTCGCGCAGCTCCGCCTCGACCTGCTTCCGCTGAACGCCGACCGCGATGCCAACCGCGACCGATGGCAGGGCCTGAAGCACCAGCTCGCTCAGGGGCCGGCGCGCGAACATGGCGATCACGCCGACGAGACGATCTTCGACGACGAGCGGGTAGCCGGCGAAGGCGACCATCCCCTCGCGCCGCGCCCACTCCTGATCACCGATGCCGGGGTCGCCGAGCACCGCGTTGGTCAGGTGCGGACGGCGCCACTCGGCGATCTGCCCGATCCTGTAGCAGCCCAGCGGGACCCGGCCGTGGCGACCATCGAGGTGGGTGTACAGGCCGGCGCTCGCGCGGAGCACCAGCGTGCGACCGGCCTCGTCCAGCGTCCAGATCCGGGCGACGGCTGCATCGAAATGCTCGACCAGCGCCTCCGCGCAGCGCTGCAAGACGATTGGCAGCGCATCCGCCAGCGAGAGGGCCCGCCCGATCTCCGCATTGAACGCGAGGAGCCGCTGCCGCTCGGTCGCTACCCACTCCTCCTGCTTACGGCGGGTGAGATCCTGGACCTCGATGATCGTGCCGAGCAGCGCGGATCCCTCGCGGATCGGGCTGGCGGTGTAGGCGACCGGGTAGAAATGGCCGTCCCGGTGCACGAAGGTCTCCTCCCCCTGCTCGCGGTTGTTCTGGGGGAACGCCCGATCGATCGGGCACTCGGAGAGCGGATAGGGGGAGCCGTCGGGGCGGGTGTGGTGGATCACGTCGTGGAGCGGCCTGCCGCGCACGTCGGCGAGCGCGTAGCCGGTCAGCGCCTCGGCCGCCAGGTTCATGTACGTGCAGTGCTGCCGCTCATCCATGCAGTGCTGCCGCTCATCCATGATGAACAGCGCGAGCGTCGCGTTGTTGGCAATCGCCTCGAGCTGGCGGCGGTAGTGCTCGGCGACCGGTTCCGCTCCGGCTTTCTGCTGGGCGATCCCTCGCACGCCGGTCACGCCGAGACCTCGCAGCCAGCGGGCGCTCGATGCATAGGGGCAGGCCACCGCATCCACATTCTCCTTCGCGAACCGGTACGGCACGGCAAGCCACGTGCCAACCGGCCGGTCGATTCCCCGCCCGGTCCGGCCGGCGCCAGTGGGCGGTCCGCTCGACCGGCCTGCGCGAGCGCGTGCCCGACGAGCCCGCGAGCGCCTACGATGTCCCGCCGGTCCGATGCGCGCGGTCGGTGCGCGGCGCAGGCCGGGCCGGCGGGTAGGAGATCGTGCGTTTCGTCTCGACGTGGACCGGGCGCCTCGGTGACGCCGTCGGCATGCCCTGGGTGCGGACGGTGGCCGTGCTCTCGATCGCCCAGGTGGTCTCGGAGCTGGCCTTCAGCTTCGCGCTGCCCTTCACCCCGCTCTACATCCAGGAGCTCGGCGTCCCGGATGCGACGGAGGCGGGTCTTTGGGCCGGGTTCATGGCCGGCGTGTTCGCGGTCGCGATGGGCGGCATGGCCCCGGTCTGGGGCGTCCTCGCCGACCGCTATGGCCATCGCCGGATGATCCAGCGGGCGTTCTTCGGAGCCGGGGCGGCGATCGCCGGCATGGCGCTGGCCCAGACGCCGGAGCAACTGCTCATCCTCCGCATCCTGCACGGGGCGCTGACCGGCGTCGTCACGGCCATGGCGACGCTGGTGTCGCTGACCGCGCCGCGCCAGTACCTGGCGACCTCGCTCGGCCTGATGCAGGCGGCCGTCTTCCTCGGCATCTCCCTCGGCCCGCTCCTCGGCGGCGCGTTCGCCGACCGGTTCGGGCTGCGGGCCTCGTTCGGCGCCACCGGCGCGATCCTCTGTACGACCGGGCTGCTCGTGACGCTGCTCGTGCGCGAGCCGGCCCGCGAGAAGCCCCGGATCGGCAAGGAAGCGGCCGTCGCCGGTAGCCGGGACCGGCTCGTCTCGCGCGAGCTGTTCGCCGTGGTCAGCCTGATGGCGATCGTGCGCTTCGCGACCATGGCCCCGCAGCCGGTCCTGCCGCTATTCGTCCAGCAGCTCGTGGACACGCCCGAGGGGCTGGGCACGACGGTCGGCGTCGTCCTCGCGGCGACGGGCATCGCCTCGACGGTCAGCGCGCTGCTCGTCGGCCGGCTGACGGATCGGCACGGCCAGCGGGCCACGCTCCTGGCGTGCTTCGCACTCGCCGCCGCGCTCTCCCCGCTGCACTACCTGATCGGGTCGGTCTGGCACCTGGTGCTGCTCCGAACGGCGATGGGGCTGGCGCTCGGCGGGACCGGGCCGGCGATCCAGGCGCTGCTGATCGACGTAACGCCGGCCGGGCGACGCGGCGCGGCGTTCGGCCTGCTGACGACGGCGAACGCGCTCGGGAACGGCGGCGGCCCGGTCGTCGGGAGCGTCGTCGCCGCCGGCTACGGCGTGCCGGCCGTGTTCGTGGCGACGATGCCGACCTACGCCATCGCCGGGTGGGTGCTGGGCCGGCTGCGACCTCAAGCCGCGCGGGACGTGGAGGACCGGTAGGCGGCGGGGCGGTGGGTCAGGGTCGACGGTTGCGCGCCTGAGCGATGATCGCCTCGATGACCTCGGTCTTGGCGTCGGCGTAGTTCTGGGTGAATTTCCACTCCCGCTCGGCCAGCTCGCGCTTGGTGCGCAGATAACGCTCGCGAGCGGCCGCGTTGGTGCGCAGCCAATCTCGGAAGAGCAGCATGCGCTCGATCTCCGGGCGACCGGAGTCCGCGGAGAACACGTGCACGTTGACGTCGACGCGGGGCCCCTTGAACAGCCGGTGCTCGTACCAGTCCGGCTCGCGGATGCGCAAGACGTAGCCGGCCGCCTCCATGGCCGGGACATAGGAGGACTCATCCGCCGAGTCGGCCACCACGAGGAGGATGTCGATGATCGGCTTGGCGGCCAGCCCGGGCACCGAGGTCGAGCCGACGTGCTCGAGCCGAAGCGCCCGCTCCCCGAGCGCGACCCGGATCGCCGCGGCCTCGCGCTCGAATTGCTCCGGCCACCGCGGATCGTAGTCCACCAGCAGAATGCGCCCTTCGTGCAGCCGCGGCTCGCCGATCGTAGCGGCGCGGATCTGCTCTTCGGTTATCGGCGCAAACCCACTCGGCAGATCCTGCTCGGACATCGCCGCTCTCGTCCCTATCGCCCCGCCGGCCGACCTGCTGGTAGTCTCGGCCCCGCCGAGGTTCTGGTAGTCCTCGCCGTGGCACTGCACCGAACAGGCGACGGGCTTCGTCACGCGCTTGACGGCGAAGGTGGCGCGTCGCGCCGGTTCGCGATCGGCATAACATACCACGCACGCGTCCGAGCCGTGCGCTACGATGCAGGGACCGCGTCGCGACACCAATTGCTCCTCCGTGGAAGGAACTCCCGTGCAGCCCGCCGTACCAACCCGCGAGGTCTACTGGAACATCCAGGGCATCTGGATCATGTACGCCCTGCTCGTCGTCACGATGATCGTGTTCGGCTACGGGGTGTACCGGTACTGGCGGATCATCGCGATCGGCAAGCCGGAGGATCGGTTCGACCGGCCCGGCGACCGCCTCCGCGCGTTCCTTCAGCACGCCGTCGCCCAGGGGCGGACCCTCCGCCAGCGCTACGCCGGCATGAGTCACTGGCTGTTCTCCTGGGGCTTCGTCATCCTGACGATCGGCACCACCGTCGTCATGATCCACGAGGATCTCGGCCACGTCAGCCCGGTCTTCCAGATCATGCAGGGCGACTTCTACCTCTGGTTCCAGTCGCTCGCGCTCGACGTCTTCGGCCTACTCGCCATCGTCGGCGTGACGATGGCGATCGTCCGCCGACGGGGCGTCGGCGGGGGACGCCGCGACCGCCTGTACCGCCCCGGCGACCCGCGCACGATCCTCGACGACGCGTTCATCCTCTGGTCGTTCCTGGTGATCCTGGTGACCGGCTTCGTCCTCGAGGGCGCGCGGATCATCGCCACGGCCGACCCGTGGGCCGCCTGGTCGCCGGTCGGCTACGCGACCGGCCTTGCGATGCAGGGCGTCGGGCTGAATGTCGACGCGCTGCTCGGGCTCCACCGGTTCGGCTGGTGGTTCCACCTCGTGCTGGCACTCGCCTGGATCGCCTACCTGCCCTACTCCAAGCTCCGCCACATCGTCGCCTCGCCGGCCAACATCTACTTCCGGTCCTTCAAGCCGAAGGGCGCCCTCAGCTTCGTCGACATCGAGAAGGCGTTCGAGCAGGATCCGCCGTCGATCGGGCTCGGCTCGCTGGCCGACCTCACCTGGAAAGATCGCCTCGACGTCGTCGCCTGCACGGAGTGCACCCGCTGCGAGGCGGCCTGCCCGGCCAGCCGGACCGGCAAGCCGCTCTCGCCGATGCTCGTCGTCCTCGACATCCGCAACCAGATCCTGAAGGAGGGCGGGCCGTCGCCATTCTCCCGGATGCGCCGGGCCCGCGGCGACGACTCGGACGCCGCCGGCAACGTGACCACCACCGGCGCGTCGGACGACCTCGCCGTCGCCGCTGGCGCCCGCCCGGACACGGCCAGCGCCAACACCGCCCTCACGACCGCGCCGCCCGACGAGGCGCCGCTGCCGTCGCCGATCCGGCTCGTCGGCGACGTCATCACCGACCCGGTCCTCTGGGACTGCACGACCTGCCGGGCCTGCATGGAGGCCTGCCCGGTCTTCATCGAGCACGTCCCGAAGATCATGGACATGCGGCGCTACCTGGTGCTCGTCGAGAGCCGCTTCGAGCCCGAGCTGCAGCGCCTGTTCGACAACCTCGAGGCGGCCGGCAACCCCTGGCGCTTCCCGCGCACCGACCGCGCCGCCTGGCGCGACGGGGCCGACGTACCGGTCCCCGTGCTCGGCGAGGGCGTCCAGATCGACGAGGTCGACGTGCTCTACTGGGTCGGCTGCGCCGGCGCCTACGACGAGCGCAACCAGAGGGTCGCCCGGGCGCTTGCCGAGGTGCTCGGGCGGGCCGGCGTGCGCTTCGCGATCCTCGGGACGCGCGAGACCTGCTGCGGCGACCCGGCCCGCCGCGCCGGCAACGAGTACCTCTGGCAGATGTTGGCCGGCGAGAACGTCGCGACGCTGAACGAGCTCGGCCTCGGCGTCCCGGACGGCGTGGCGGCCGGCCCGGCAAACGGGGCCGCGGCCGGCTCGCCCGCGGAGTCGACCGACGGTCGTACGCTCGTCGCACCGCCCCCGAAGACGATCCTCGCCTCCTGCCCGCACTGCTTCAACACGCTCAAGGACGAGTACCCGCAGCTCGGCGGGCGCTACCGCGTGCGCCACCACGCCGAGTACCTGGCCGAGCTACTTGGCGAGGGCCGCCTGCGTCCGACCGAGGCGATCTCCACCAGCGGCCCGGCCGGCGCGGGCGGCGTCGCCTACCACGACCCCTGCTACCTCGGCCGCTACCAGGATATCTACGACCAGCCGCGGGAGATCCTCGGCGCGATCCCCGGCGTCCGGGTCAACGAGATCCGGGCCGGTTGCCGCAACAAGGCGATGTGCTGCGGTGCCGGCGGCGCGAAGATCTGGTTCGAGGAGCGGCGCGGCACGCGGGTCAACCACCTGCGGATGGACCAGGTCCAGGCCGAGCGCCCCGATCAGGTCGCCGTCGCGTGCCCGTTCTGCATGATCATGTTCGAGGATGCTACCCGCGCGAAAGGCATCTTCGAGGAGCTGCCGATCCTCGATATCTCCGAGTTCCTGGCGCGCAGCCTCCCGCCGAGTACCCCCGGCTGATCACTTTCGCCCGGTCCTGCACCGCGGGGTCCCGAGCGCCAATTCAGCAAGATTCGGCATCAAAGCGACGACCGTCCTCTGGGTCGGCTTTCCGAGCCCGACGCCTGCGCGGGAGCGTCCCTCCTGATCTTGCGCTGCCAGACGAACCACACCACTCCCGCGGCCAGGGCGATCAGCACTCCCCACTCGAGGACTTCCATGTACGGTTTGATTCGCTCCCACTGATCGCCGAGCATCCAGCCGGCCCCGACGAGGACGGCGTTCCAGCCGGCGCTGCCGACCGTGGTGTAGAGCGCGAACCGACCGAGTGGCATCCGTTCCACACCGGCCGGTATCGAGATGAGGCTGCGGACCGTGGGGACGAACCGGCCAATCAGCACCGCCTTGCCGCCGTGACGATCGAACCAGTCCCTGGTCCGATCGACGTCCGATTCGTCCAGCGCCAGCCAGTGGCCGTGCTGCTTCACGAGCCCACGCACGCGGTCCTCGCCCAGCCAGTACCCGAGCCCGTACAGGATGAGCGCCCCGGCCAGCGAGCCGAGCGTGGCCGCGAGGACCACCCAGATGAACCTTAGCTCTCCCGTGCTGACCAGGAACCCGGCGACCGGGAGGATCAGCTCGGACGGGATCGGCGGGAACAGGTTCTCCAGCAGGGTCAGGCCGCCCACGCCGACGTACCCGCCGGTCTTGACCGTCGACGTGACCCATTCAGCCAGGGCCGCGAACAGATCGTGCATCGCCCCTCCCTGAAGCAGCACCTCTACGCCCCGTGTCGGGGGCCGCTCGGCGGCGCTACACCGAGCCGCGGAACGTGTCGCAGGCGTTCATGTCGCCGCCGCGGTAGCCGGTCGTGAACCACCGCTGTCGTTGCTCGGCCGAACCGTGCGACCAGGTCTCGGGGTTCACGCGCCCCTGGGCCTGACGCTGGATGCGGTCGTCGCCGACGGCCGCCGCCGCGTCCAGCGCGACCGCGATGTCTTCGTCGGTCAGTCGCTCGATGTACCCCGTCGCGACGGCGTTGTTTGCCCAGACGCCGGCGAAGCAGTCGGCCTGGAGCTCCACGCGCACGGCGCCGCTCTGCGGCCCCTCGCGGTCGCGCTGGCCACGCTCGAGCGTGCCGATCTGGTTCTGGATGTGGTGGCCGTACTCGTGAGCCAGGACGTAGGCCTGGGCGAACGGACCGCCACGCGCGCCGAACCGCCGCTGCAGGTCGTCGAAGAAGCTCAAGTCGATGTACACCTCCTGGTCGAGGGGGCAGTAAAACGGCCCGACCGCCGACGAGGCCGAGCCGCAGGCCGTCTGCGTGCCGCCCGAGAAGAGCTGCGTCCGGGCGGGCTCGTACTCGGCGTTGCGACGGGCGAACTCGTCGTCCCAGTAAGACTGGATGCTGTTCACGAAGCCGACGATTCGGCAGTCCTCGCGCTGATTGGCGTCCGCCCCGGTCTGGCAGGCCTCGGTCAGGGAGTTGCCGGCGGCCAGGCCACCCTGCTGGCCGACGCCGGGTTGCTCGTACGAATACGGCTGTGGGGACGCCCCGCTGGCCATCTCGAACGGGTTGACCCCGAACAGGAGCGCGAGCAGGAGCGCGACGATGCTGATGCCGCCGCCGCCGACGGCGAGCCCGCGCCCGCCGCCGAACCCGCGGCCACGTCGGTCCTCGACCTGCGATGGGTCGAGGCGCGCGTTCGGATTGAAACGCATGGAATCCCCCGCCCGTCGTCGGACAGGTCCGCCGGCCGCCGGGCTCGCTGACGTCGTTACCGCTCGCTCAGCATGCAAGGGGCGGGCCAGATGCCTGCGCTGGCGTAGATCGGAGAGTTCGGGGTCAAGCGATGGGGCGGACTGAGTGGCCGAACCGGGGGCGGGTAGGTGGCCTCGGCGTCGTGGAAGGGGCGCGAGGAGGATGGTGGGGCCGTTGGGGGCGAAGGTGGCGAGGCCGTCGACGTGGGCAGCGCGGAAGGCGGCCGGCTCGCGGATGGCGGCCGGGCGGGCGCCGGCGTCGCGGATCTGGAGGCCGAACCCCCTGTCCGGTCGATCTCCTACCGTGCTATCCTGGCGCTCGCTTTGGGGCGATCCGTCCAGGGCTCGTGCGCGCCCACGGCCCCTGATGGCGCCCTATCGTGATGGCCGCGATCCCATCCGGGTCGATGAGGCCGCGGGGAGGGAG
>JALYGH010000525.1 GCA_030777205.1 Chloroflexota bacterium | reverse complement strand
CTCGGCGTGCGCCTCACGAAGCCCGGCGTCTACTGCCTCGGCGTGACCGGGCCGGATCCCGACGCCGCGTCGATCGAGCGCGCGGTGGCGATCCTCATCGCCGCGACCCTGCTCTGCGTGCCGCTCGCGGCGGGCGTCGCAAGCTGGACGCGGCGCCGATGAGCGAGCCGGCGCGAACGCTCGGCCGGGTCGCCGACCTGCCGATCCTGCTCGCCCACGCGCCGACGCGGGGAGCCGCGCTCGTCGATCGGCTGCGGGGACGTCCACTCCGGTTCGTCTGCGTCGTGGCGCACACCGAGACGGCGGAGATCGACGGCATCTCGGCGGCGGGCGTCACGCCGGAGCTCCGGCGGCTCACGGCGGCGGCCGACGCCGAGGCGCTGTTTCACGGCCGCCCGCGCTGCATGGAAGGCGTACCATCGAATCCGCTCGGCGCACCGGGGCCGGTCATCATCACCCTGGCCGGCCTACGCCTGAGCGGCGCGCCGTTCGGCGTGTTCGGCCTCGGGCTGCGGGTGCGCCCCGATGCTCCCGTCACGGTCGTCGATCGGCGCTGGGGCCGGTCGATCGTTACCGGCGACGCGGTGCCGCACGCCGCCGAGCTGTTCGAGCGAGGGTACGAGCACGGGCGGCAGCTTGGCGAGGCGAGTCGCGGAGCGTATCTCGTCGTCGCCGAGAGCGTGCCCGGCGGGACGACGACCGCCCTGGCGCTGTTGTGCGGCCTGGGGTTCGACGCCCGGGGGAAGGTCTCCGGCAGCATGCCGGGCAACGCCCACGCCCTCAAGAACCGGGTCGTCCGCCAGGCGCTGGCGGCGGCCGGCCTGCTCGACGGGCCGCGGCGGACCATGGACGCCCGGCCGGCGTTCGAGCCGCTGCGCGTGGCCGCCGCGGTCGGCGACCCGATGCAGCCGTTCGTGGCCGGGCTCGTCCTCGCCGCCCACCGCCGGGTGCCGGTCTTGCTCGCGGGGGGCAGCCAGATGGCCGCCGTCCTGGCGCTGATGTTCGAGCACGCCCGGCTGCACACCGTCGAGGTGGTGCGCGACAACCTGGCCATCGCCACCACGAGCTGGGTCGTCCGCGACCCGGCCGCGGACCTGGGCGGACTCGTCGCCGAGATCGACGGGACGGGCGCGGCCGAGGCGGCGGCCGGCATCCCGGTCCTGGCCGGCGACGTGGACCTCGGCGCCTCGCGCCACCCGCCCCTCCGCCGCTACGAGCAATTCCTCGCCAAGGAGGGCGTCGGCGCCGGCGCGGCCCTGGTGGCGGCGGCGCTGTCGACGGGTGTGAGCCGCGAGGCGCTGGTCGCCGCCATCGAGCAGGTGTACGACGAGATCTACCGCGACGGGATCGGCGCCCGCGCCGACCCCAATCCCGTCGCCCCTGATACAATCACGCGCTGATCTTTGCCGAGGGAGGAAAGATGGCAATCCGGCCGATCGTCGTCCTCGGAAATCCGGTCCTGCGCCAGAAGGCCCGGAAGGTTTCGCGGATCGACCAGTCGATCGCGAAGCTAGTCGAGGACATGATCGAGACGATGCGGGATGCGCCCGGTGTCGGCCTCGCGGCGCCGCAGATCGGCGTGCCGCTCCAGGTGGCGGTCATCGAAACCGAGCCGGAGCAGGTCCACGTGATCGTCAATCCCGAGATCGTCAGGCTCGAAGGCGAGCACGTCCTCGACGAGGGCTGCCTGTCGGTCCCGGGCTACTGGGCGCCGGTGACGCGCGCCGAGCGCGTCACCGTCAAGGCGCGCGACTTGAAGGGCAAGGAGATCCGCCTGACCGGCGAGGGCCTCTTCGGCCAGGCGCTCCAGCACGAGATCGACCACCTCAACGGGATGGTCTACGTCGACCGCCTGGCTAGCCTCGACGACCTGCGACGCGCCAGCCGCACCCATGAGCGACGCGGCGGAGCGGGCGACGCCACCCCTGAGTGAGGCGCAAATCCGGCGCCTCGCTCTAGCATCCGGATTGCCATGATTCGACCACCTACCTGGCTATACCTGCTGCTCGCGCTGACGATCCTGACCGTGGGATGCAGCGCGCCGCGGACCGAACCGGCCGCCGAGCCGGGCGCGCAGACGCCCGAGGCGACGCCGACCGTCTCGGCGCCGGTGAACGTGGCCGCGACGGCCACGGCCCTGGCCCTGCGCGAGACGCTGCGCCTGGCCACCACCGAGCCGCCGACGCTCGATCCGACCCTGGCGACCGATCAGGTCTCGGCCGACATCATCGTCCAGCTCTTCGAGGGGCTGGTCGGCTTCGACGAGCAGGGCTCCGCCATCGGCCTCGGCGCCGAATCGTGGGAGGTATCCGACGACGGCATGACCTATACGTTCGTCCTGCGGGCCGAGTCGCGCTGGTCCGACGGCCAGCCGGTCACGGCCCGCGATTACGAGTTCGCCTGGCGACGGGCGATCGACCCGAAGACGGCCGCCGACTACGCCTCGCTCTTCTTCCCCTTGAAGAACGCCGTCAAGATCAACACCGAGGGGCTCGATCCGCAACTGCTCGGCGTCACGGCGAAGGACGACCGGACCCTCGTCGTGACCCTGGAGGCTCCGGCGACCCACTTTCTCCGCCTGGTGAGCACCTGGCCGTTCGGCCCCCTCCGCCGCGACGTCGTCGAGCTGCACGGCGACCGCTGGACCGACCCCGCGCACATCGTGACCAACGGCCCTTTCGTGCTCAGCGAGTGGACGCACGATAAGCAGATCGTGCTGAACCGACACGACGGCTACGCCGGCGAGCGCCCGCGGATCCGACAGGTGGTGTACCGCATCTTCCCGGAGGGGGCCGGCGACCAGGTATTCGCGGCCTACGAGGCGGGCAGCGT
Source organism: Chloroflexota bacterium (assembly GCA_030777205.1). GTDB lineage: Bacteria > Chloroflexota > UBA6077 > UBA6077 > JACCZL01 > JALYGH01. Next base: position 12,098 of record JALYGH010000525.1, on the reverse strand, counting down.
CGACGCGCTCGGTCCGGGCACCGCGTTCGAGATCCCGCCCGCCCAGGTGGATCGGGTCCTCGCCGACGCCAAGCTGCGCCAGGAAGTGCGTACCTATCCCCAGTCGGGGACGATGTTCCTGGCGATCAACCACCGTCGGCCGCATCTGCAGGACCCGCGGGTCCGCATCGCGCTCGGGCAGGTGATCGAGCGCGAGAAGCTGCTCCGCGGCGTGCTCCGGCGCGTCGGCGACCCGGCGCTCGGCCTGCAGCCCGAGGGGATCGTCGGTCGGGAGCCGCTCGCCTGGCCGACCGAGGACGTCGAGCAGGCTCGCCAGCGGCTGGCCGAGGCCGGCTTCCCGGACGGCGAGGGCTTCCCCCAGATCACGTTCACCTTCAACGATTCGCCCCAGTGGCGGGTCCTCGGCGAGTACCTGAAGCAGCGCTACCAGGACACGCTGGGCATCGACCTGAAGCTCGAGCCGATGGAGTGGTCGGCGTACCTGCGTTGGCGGCGCGGCGAGGAGTGGGCCGCCAATGGCGACATCGCCCGCGCCGGCTGGTTCTCCGATTACGAGGACCCGTACCCCTGGTACAACGTCCTCTGGGACAGCCGCGAGGACCCGGCCGCGTTCAACACCGGCTGGAAGCACGACGAGTACGATCGCCTGGTGCGCGAGGCGCGCGGCCAGGCCGACGGTGCCGTCCGGGCGGACCAGTATCGCCAGGCGGAAGAGATCCTGGCCGGCGAGTACCCGGCGCTCCCGCTCTTCCACTACGCGCTGCGAACGATGGTGAAGTCGTACGTGCAGGGCTACGCGCCGGAGCGGGTGCTCGGCTTGACCCGCCTGAAGCGCGTCCACCTCGACGACCGCGCCCGCCCCGACTGACGCGCCTCCGGCTGGCGGCCTCGCCGAACTGTTCATAGAGCGTCATCAGGATCTCGCGGGTCGCGCGGACGCGCACCGATCAGGCGAGTAGTGAGGGAGGTGAACCATGGTGGACATCGGGCGGATCGGCGTCTGGACGTTCCAGTTCGAGCTGCAGCCGTGGTCGGCCGTCGCGGAGGCGGCCGCCGAGTTGGACGAGCTGGGCTACGGCGCGCTCTGGTTCCCGGAGTCGCGGGGTCGGGAGGCGTTCGCCCAGTCGGCGCTCCTGCTCGGGGCGACGCGGCGGATCGCCGTCGCGCCGGGCATCGCGAACATCTACGCCCGCGACGCCGTGGCGATGGCGGCCGGCCACCGCACGCTCGCCGAGGCATTCCCCGGCCGCTACCTGCTCGGGATGGGCGTGAGCCACCGCCCGAGCGTCGAAAACATCCGCGGCCATCGGTACGGGCCGCCGATCGCCACGATGCGCGCCTACCTCGACGCGATGGACGCGGCCCCGTACGCCCCGCCGATGCCGTCGCCGGCCCCCGAGCGGATACTGGCCGCGCTCGGACCGAAGATGCTCCAGCTCGCGGCCGAGCGCACGGCCGGGGCGCATCCGTACTTCGTGCCGGTCGAGCATACGAGGCTGGCCCGCCAGATCCTCGGCCGGGGGCCGTTCCTGGCGCCCGAGCAGGCGGTCGTGCTGGAGCGCGACCCGGCCACGGCGCGCGAGATCGCCCGTCGCCACACGGTCAACTACCTGCGTCTGGACAACTACGGCAACAACCTGCGGCGCCTCGGGTACGGCGAGGAGGAGTTCGCGGACGGCGGCAGCGACCGACTAGTCGATGACATCGTCGCCTGGGGCAGCCTCGACGACGTCGTGGCGCGGGTCCGGGCCCATTTGGACGCCGGCGCGGACCACGTCTGCGTCCAGGTCCTGCCAGCCGACCCCAACTCGCTACCCCACCGTGAGTGGCGCGAGCTGGCGGACGCGCTGCTGCCTTAGGGCGACCGGCCGAGGGCGGCCTGGAGCTTCCCCAGGCCGGCCCCGGCCGCGCCCGCGCCACCGAAGAGAGCACGGGCCTCGTCCAGGTACTCCGGGTGTCCCTGGGCTTCCATCCAGTACTACCACTACACCACCCACAGGCACACGGCCGAGAACTCGGTCGACTTCGCGTAGCGGAGGTGGTCCCGCAGCATCGCGGGCGGGAACGTCTCCACGTGCCGACGGACCGGCACCTCCGTGATCGCGCCGCCGGTCATGAACCAGGGCTCGGCCCGGAGCTCGACCACGATGGTCTCGCCCTCCGCGCCGCCTTGGTGCCGCCCTGGGCATCGTAGCTGATATTGAGCCGGGGGCATCGCGCGGCCCCGATGCCTCGACTACGACGTCCCCCTCACCCCTCGACCCTAGGTCGCCTTGTGAGCGCGATTTGCAGATGAGGATCGGGGTGGGGTGAATGACGGAGCGGACGGGACGGACCGCTATACCGGCCGGTGGCTCGGTCGATTCCGGTATCTTGTAGAGGAGGGCGAATCCTGCCGGTGGGGGATCCCTTGGACGAAGATGCGGTCCTCTGGTGGCTGCTGCAGTGGCTCAGCCAGGTCCTGACCCCTGAGCTCATTATCGGCATCGCGCTGGCGCTCCTGCTCGTGGTTGCCGTGGCGGTGGTCGTGATTGCCGTGGCGTTTTTGCGCTTCCGCCGCCACGCAAGGGTTCGGCGCGCGATCCTGCGCCTGCGGGCCGAGCACGTCTCGTCCGGGCTGGAGGCAGAGGTCGTCGATCTGCGGCTGCACCTGCAGGATGAGATGGCGCGCGCCCAACGCGCCGTCGCGTCCATCGACGCCGCGGGCGCGCTCGCCGGTGACCTCCCCGACCTCCTCCAGCGGCTCGAGCAGGCAGCCGAGCGCCTCGACCGCTACTTGCGCGTGCTGGAGAGGTCGGAGGAGGACCGTGCAGCGTACCGCTCCGTGGAGGCAGCGCGGCGGCGGGTTGCCGACGTGGTCGCCGCCGCGCGGGATATTCGTCGCGCGGCCGTTGCCGCGCTGGATGCGACCGCCGCCGGGGAGATCCAGACGCTCACGAGCACGATTGAGCGGGAGGTGGCCTGGGTGCAGTCCGGCGTGCAGGCCATGGGCGACCTCCTCGGACCGGAGACGCCGAACCCTCGGAGGGGTCGCGATCCTAGGCGGGGGCGGACGGGCTGAACACCCCGGTGTGGGCACGGTCCCTCGTCGCGTCCAGCCCCCGTTCCCGCCCGGCCGCAACAATCTAGCGAGCGCGACCGTCCCATCGGCGTGAATTCCCGCCTCGCGCGGATCACCGCGCGGACGGGGCGACGTTCGGTAGCTCAGGGAGGGCGCCATGTTGATGACCACGACGACGACCATCGAGGGTCGGCGCGTCGACGAGTACCTCGGCATCGTCCAGGGCGAGGCGATCCTCGGCGCCAACATCTTTCGCGACTTCTTCGCCGGCATCCGCGACATCGTCGGCGGCCGCTCCGGCGCCTACGAGGGCGAGCTACGGAAGGCGCGGGAGATCGCCTTGCGCGAGATGCAGGAGCAGGCCGCCGCCATGGGCGCGAACGCCGTCATCGGGATCGACCTGGACTACGAGACGATCCAGCCGGGCGGCTCCGGCAACATGCTGATGGTGAGCGCGAGCGGCACGGCGGTCCGGCTCGGCTGAGCCGGACCGCGGGCGCCGGTCACGGCCGGCCGCCATCGGCGCGGTGTCGAACTGGCGGTGGAGGAGCGCCAGCGGGCGAGCGATCCGTGCGTCGTCGAACGTGGCCGGGCAATCTTGATTGCCGGCGTGCCCCTGACGGCCGCACCTCTGGCGCATCACGGGCTGACGAGATGGGGCCGCACGGGCCACGGCGATCGAGCACGATTCCGGGCAGCGGCCTGTTCAGCGCGGCAGCATGCCGTGGCCGGTGCCAGCATCGAGCCGACCGGCCCAGCGGCCGGCCTCCACCAGCGCGAGGAAGTCCGAGACGAACTGGTTGAACAGGGCCGGCTCCTCCAGGTTCAGGGTGTGGCCCGTATTGGGCAGGATCACCAGCCCGGCGTTCGGGATGCGCCGCTTCATCAGCAGGCCGGCGTCGAGCGCGAGGTCGTCCTCGTCGCCGTTGACGACGAGCGTCGGGAGCTGGAGCGACGGCAGCTCGTCGGCCACCTCGGAAACCGTGCGGCGGCGCCCCTGGACGCCGCGCATCGTCAGCGCCGAGCCGAGGGGCGAGTGCTGGCGCAGCAGGTCGCGGAACTCGGCCCAGCCACGCGGGTCCTTCTGCTCGAAGCGCAGCCGCGACGGCCCACGCCCGTAGATGTCGGCCGCCGCTTCCATCCCCTCGCGCTCGAACAGATCGGCGGTCTCGGCGGCATTGCGGCGGAACTCGTCCGGATCGGCGCTGCCGTAACCGGCGCCGGCGACGACCAGGCTCCGGCACAGGTCGGGGTACTTCAGGCCGAGCTTGAGCGTGAGGTTGCCGCCCATCGACAGGCCGCAGACGTGCGCCGGCGCGAGGCCGAGGTGCCGGATCAGGGCGGCTGCGTCCTCGACGTGCTGCTCCTCGGAGTAGGCGCCGGGCTCCTCGGGCACGCCCGAGGGCGGGTAGCCGCGCGCGTTGAAGGTGACCACCCGGTACCGCCGCGAGAAGAAACGGACCTGCGGCTCCCAGCTCCGGTAGTCGCCGGCGAACTCGTGGCAGAGGACCAGCGGCAGCCCCGCCCCGGTCTCCTCGTAGTACAGCTCGACCCCGTTGATCGACGCGAACGGCATCGGCGGCCCCTCCCTCAGCGACGATGGTGCCGAGAGGGTAGCCGAAGGCTCCCCTGCCCGCCAGCGCCGGGGATAGCTCCCGATGCGGAGGACGCTACTGCGTCGCGACGATCCGGATCCGACCGTCCGTGATCTCGACCGAGCGGACGCGCATCGCCTGCTGGGCAAACATCTGGTCGATCTGCCCCTGCAGGATGTTGCCGAGACCGGCCACGACCGGCGGCGGCATGACGAAGGTTGCCACCCGAGCCGTCGTCAACGTGACGAGCGGACGCCCGGTCGGGTCGGGCGCGATCTGCCCCACGACGGTAAACGGGGCAGTCACCGCGCCGATCGTCGCGCCGCCGCCGAGGTACATCTGGCCGTCGCGCAAGCTGACGGTGATGCTGCTGATCGTCGCGTCGCCGAGCGGCGTCGTGCCAAGCGATTGTCCGACGAGCATCATCTCGAGGCCCTGATTTAGCTCCGCCTCGGCCACCTCGATGACCAGGTCGCGCGGGGCCGCGGTCGGGGCGGGTGTTGGCTGAGAGACCGTCGCTCGCGCCGCTACTGTGGGCATCGTCGTCGGCGTGGGCGGCGTGGCCGAAAAGATGGCTCCGGTGGTCGGCGCGGCGGTCACCAACCCGCGGGCCGAGTCCATCACGGTGCGCCCACTCGTGCCGACCAGGAGACCGGCGCCGAAGATGACGAGCGCGATGACGGTGAGCAAGAGACGGTTCATCCCCCGCGCTCCTTTACGTCCCGTATTTCAAGAACGGTACCAGATCGCTTGACCCGGGCCGTCCCCGACGGGCATCCTCTTGGGCGGCGCCGTCTCGGCTACTCCCGCCCAGGGCGCGACGACCGTGCGCGGTCGTTCGGCCATCCCGGCTCATCCGCTGCCGTCCAGACAGGATCGGTCGGCACCCCTGGCGACGCCGCCCTGCACCCGCCCCGATCCCGACCTGGAGGCTACGACGATGACCGCGACCGGCCTGGACCGGTTTCAGGAGCTGCTTTCTCAGCGCGCTGCCAAGGGACCACGCCCGGGGACGGCCAGCGGACCGGCTTTCAAGTACCAGTTCGGGTCCGGCAAGCCGGACCCCGCCTCGTTCCCCTATCACGATCTCGTCCAGGCGATGGCCGACGTGATGGAGGTCGAAGGCGCCGACGCGCTGACCTACGGCGCGGTCCTCGGCTACGACGCCCTCCGCGACTGGGTCGTCCACAAGTACAAGGTCCTGGAGGGGCTGGACGTCCGGCGCGAGAACGTGCTGATCACCAACGGGTCGAGCGACTCGATCGGACTGGTGATCCAGACGTTCGTGGACGAGGGCGACCCGGTGATCTGCGAGGCGCCGACGTTCCTCGGGACGCTCCTGACGCTGCGCCGGAACGGCGCGGACCTGTACGGGGTCGAGGTCGACGACGAGGGCATGCGCGTCGACCAGGTGGAGGAGCACCTCGAGCGGCTCGCTCGCGAGGGTCGCCGCTGCAAGCTGATCTACACGATCGACTATTTCCAGAACCCGGCCGGCCCGACGCTGAGCGAGCCGCGCCGCCGCCAGCTCCTGGAAGTCGCGCGCAAGCACAACGTCATGATCCTCGAGGACGACGCCTACGGCGAGCTGCGCTTCGAGGGCGTCGCGCCGCTGTCGCTGTACTCCCTGGACGACAGCGACCTGGTCGTCCGCTCGGGGACGCTGTCCAAGATCCTCGGCGCCGGCACGCGCATCGGCTGGGTCCTCGCGCCGGAGAAGCTGGTCCCCTACATCTCGGCGTTCAACACCGGCGGCGGGGTCGCCCCGCTCACCAGCCGCATCTGCTACTACTACATGCGGGACAACCTCGAATCGCACGTCGAGCTGCTGCGGAACGTGTACCGCGCGAAGCGCGACGCGATGCTCGAGGAGCTCGAGCGGGGCCTCGGCGACACGGACGCGGAGTGGAGCCGGCCGGAGGGCGGGTTCTTCATCTGGCTGAAGCTGCCGACCGGCACCGACACCCAGGCGTTGGCCCGCCTGGCGAGCGAACGGAGCGTCGGCTACGTGGCCGGCCCGGCGTTCATGCCGAACGGCGGCGGCGAGCAGTACATCCGCCTGGCCTACAGCTTCGAGTCGCCCGACGAGATCCGCGCGGGTACCCGCCTGCTCTGCGAGGCGATCCGTGGCGCTCGGCCTGCCTGACCCGCAGGAAAGCCCCATCCACGCGGAGGAAGTCCGCGCCCCGCCGACGTTCCCGGCCAGCGAGACGTCAGCGGGGCGCACGCCGCGATACTCGCATGGCCCTGGCCCGATTTCGCTCGGCGCGCTCGATGCCGGCCGGAGGCGACGCCCGCGCCGCGAGCGAACGTCCTGAGCATAACGCCACTGATTCGCGATCTCGCTCAGGTCCAGGCCAGCCGGCCGCGCGTCGCCCAGTAGACGGGCGGCGCCTCGGCCAGGGCGGCCAGCGCGTCGAGCTCGGCCGGTTCGAGTCTCAGCTCCAGGGCCCGCAAGTTGTGGTGGAGCTGGTCGACCGTCGCCGCTCCGGAGAGCACCACGTCCGCCCACGGTCGGGCGAGCGCGGCGGCAATCGCCACGGCGTCGGTCGACGCGCCGCGCTCGGCAGCGATCGTCCGCAGCGGCTCGCGGCGGCCGGCCTCGCCGCGCGGGGTCAGGCGCCCATTCGCCACGGCTTCCTTGACGATGACTCCCCAGCCCGCCCGGTGCGCCTCCTCCAACGCCGGGCCGACCGACGGCTCGAGCAGGTTCCAGGTCGCCTGGACGCAGCGGAACGGATTGACGCCCTCGACGACGACCTCGAGCGCGCGGCGGACCGTGTCCGCCTGGCCGGGCCCGCTGAGCGTCAGCCCGACGACGATGCCAGCGTCGCGCAGCGTTGCCAGCTCGGCCAGGGCGGTACGGTCGTCGAGGATGCCGCTCTCCAGCGTCGCCGAGTGCACCTGGTACAGCCGAAGCCAGTCCCCGATGATCGATCGCGACTCGGCGAACTGGCGCCGGAACGTAGCCGGCGAGTGGTCCTTGACCTCGTGCGTCTCGGCGTCGATGCGCCAGTCGGCCGTATAGGTGTAGCCCCACTTCGACCCAACGGTCAGCTCGCCGGGGCGGCACCCGCGTGTCCGCAGCCACGACGCGACGAACTCCTCGGCGCGGCCGTACGAGCGCGCGACGTCGACGTAGCGGACGCCGGCCGCCCAGGCCGCGTCGAGGACCTCGTGCGCGCGCGCCCGCAGCGCGTCGACCCCGCGCGCGGGACCGAGATCGCGGTCGCGGCCGAGGGTGATGTAGCCCGGGCGGCCGAGCGCCGCGAGCCCCAGCCCGATCGGGGACACGGCGAGCCCGGTCGTGCCAAGCGGGCGCAGCTCCATGATCAACAAGGTTAGCGCGCGCGAAGGGGCGGCGCGCCGCCCGGCGACGCACCCTGCCCCTGGCTGCGCCTCACTTCCCGTCGAACGCGATCACCGACCGGAGCGTCTCACCGCGCTCCATCGCCTCGAAGGCGTCCTGTACCTCTTCGAGCGCGATCTTCCGCGTGATCATCTCGTCGAGCTTCAGCTCGCCCTTCAGGTAGAGGTCGGCCAGGAGCGGGAAATCGCGGGTCGGCAGGCAGTCGCCGTACCAGCTCACCCGCAGCGAGCCGCCCATCCCGAAGTACTCCTGGGCCGGGAACTCGATGACCGCATCGGCGCTCGGGACGCCGATCAGCACGGCGACGCCGGCCAGGTCGCGGGAGCGAAGCGCCTGGGTGAGCACGATCGGATTGCCGACCGCCTCGAAGACGTAGTTGACGCCGTAGCCGTCGGTCAGCTCCTTGATCCTCGCAACCGGGTCGTCCTGGCTGGCGTTGACGGTGTGGGTGGCGCCGAACTGCGTCGCCCACTCGAGCTTGCGCGGCTCGAGGTCGACCGCGATGATCTTGGCCGCGTGGGCGAGCCGCGCGCCCTGGATCACGCTGGTGCCGACCGCGCCCGAGCCGAACACGGCCACCGTGCTGCCGGGGCGGACGCCGGCCGTGTAGAAGACGGCCCCGATGCCGGTCATGACGCCGCAGCCGATCAGGCTGGCCTGCTCCGGCGGGACCTCGCGCGGGATCGGCACGGCCTGGAGCGCCGCGACGACGGTATGGGTGGCGAAGGTGCCGAGGCCCATGATCGTCGGGATGGTGTCGCCGGAGGGCGTCTTCTGGCGGGGCTGGGCGTTCAGGCTGGCGGCGCAGAGGTGGAGTTGGCCGATCCGGCAGAACCGGCACTGCCCGCACGGCGCCCGCCAGGCCAGCACGACGTAGTCGCCGACCTTGGGCGACTCGACGCCCGGACCGACCGCCTCGACGATCCCGGCGCCCTCGTGGCCCATCAGCACCGGCAACGTGCCGATGCTGCCGAGCTGGAAGTGGAGGTCGGTGTGGCAGACCCCGCTGGCCAGGACCCGGACGAGCACCTCGCCCGGGCCCGGATCTTCCAGGACGATCCGCTCGATCGGCGCCGCCTGCCCAACCTCGCGGGCGACGATCCCGCGTGCCTCGGTTGCCATCGTTCCCCTCCCAATCTTGGATGTACCGCCGCACTGCCTGACGTACCCGTGGAGCCCGACCGCCAGCACGGGCGCCACCGGGAGAGTACCGGTCAAGCGCGGTCAGCCGCGCCCGACGAACGGCATCTTGGTCGCCATGATCGTCATGAACAGGACGTTCGCGTCGAGCGGCAGGCTCGCCATGTGTACCACCGCGCGGGCCACGTGCTCGACGTCGAACACCGGCTCGACCTCAGTCGAGCCGTTCGCCTGGAGCACCCCCTGCGTCATGTGCGCCGCCATGTCGGTCATGGCGTTGCCGATGTCGATCTGGCCACAGGCGATGTCGTACTTCCGCCCGTCCAGGGACGTGGACTTGGTCAGCCCGGTGATCGCGTGCTTGGTGGCGGTGTACGGCGCCGAGTTGGGCCGGGGCACGTGGGCGGAGACCGAGCCGTTGTTGATGATGCGGCCGCCGCGCGGGTCCTGCTCCTTCATGATCTTGAACGCTTCCTGGGTGCAGAGGAACGCGCCCGTCAGGTTGGTCGCCACGACCGTTTGCCACTGCTCGTAGGTGAGGTCCTCGAGCAGCCCGCGCGCGCCCGTCCCGGCGTTATTGAACAGCAGGTCCAGGCGACCAAACGCCTCACGTGTCTTCGCAAAGAGGGCGCGGACGGCCTGGGGATCGCCGACGTCGGTGGGCACGGCCAGTGCCCGCTCGCCGGCGGCGCCGGCCTCGGCGACCGTCCGCTCGAGCGCGTCCTGCCTCCGCCCCGCGAGCGCTACGTGGTACCCCTCGGCCAGCAAGGCCAGCGACACTGCCTTGCCGACGCCGCTCCCGGCGCCCGTCACGATGGCCACCTTGATGGTCATGGTCAGACTCCCAACCGCCGCGACACACCTCCGGTGGGCCACAGGCCAGTAGACCGGGCGGGTGCATCACCATAACGAGGCGCCCGCCCGGCCCGCCGATGTTAGCCCACGGGGTCTGGCTAGACTCCGGCGGCCACCTTGTCCTGGCCCACTGGGCTCTGGGCCACCAGCTCGCGCAGGGCGCCGCCCTCCTGCCGATAGAAGGAGCGCAGGATCGTGACGTCCGTCGAGAGGCAGAAGTCCTTCACACCCAGGTTCAGGTAGTACTCGGCTTCCTTGGCGGTGTTGATCTCCGCGCGCGGACGGACCCCCATCTTGAGCGCAGTCTTGATCGTGTGCTCGCGCGCTTCGACCACCTCCGGATGCAGACCGCCCGCGTAGCTCCGGCCGGGCTTACCGATGCTCATGCCGTAGTCCGCCGGCCCGAACTGGACCATGTCCACGCCCTTGACGCGCAGGATGGACTCGAGGTTCTCGACCGCGCCCCGCTTCTCGATCATCAGGACGATGACGGCGTCGTTGTAGTACTGGAGGTAGTCGGCCCCACTCTCGACCTGGATACGGCCGCCGGCCATGCCGTGCGTGAAGTCGTTATCCGGCCCCTCCGGCCGAACGAGGCGGACGCACGCCTCGGCATCCGCCGCGGACCGCACGTCGGTGAAGAGCAGGTTCTGGATGCCGGCCGACATGGCACGCACCGCCAGGTGCCACTGCGCCGACTGCTCCATCTTGATGAGGCCGGTGAAGTTGGGATACAGCTCGATGGCGCGGCCGATGTTATCGAGGGCGTAGAGGTCGTACGGGGCGTACTCGGCCAGGAACTCGACGTAGTCAAACTGCCCGCTGCGCCCGACGAGCTCGGTCGCGGTGGGCCAGGCGCTCTGGAGCCGCGTCCCGACCGTGGGCTTGCCTTCGTTGAGCAGGGTGCGGAGCCGATTCTCTCGCATGGGGACGTCCTTTCTGTGGAGGTACGCCTTACGGTACAGGCCGGGCAGGCTCGTGACAACCTCGGCGGCTCGGCATACTCTGTATACGAACCCGCGCCGGCCAAGATTAGGCGCGGAGGGGCGGGCCGGGCTGGACGGGCCGCCAGGACGTCGAGGGGGTAGTCATGCCGGCGGCCGACCTGGGGCGCGTCACGACCTTGATGTTCGATTTCTACGGCACGATCGTCGACATGCAGGGTGGCCTGACCGAGGCGATCACGCCATACCTGCGGGCGAAGGGGTACACGGCGAACCCGCCCGGCCGCGTGGTGACCTGGTGGCGGCGGACCCACTTCGAGGCCTCGATGATCGACGCGCTGCTCCACCGGGACCACACCCCGTACCGCGAGATCGGCCACGAGGCGGTCGACGCGACGCTGGAGCGGGCCGGCATCCCGCATACCCGTGCGGAGGTCGAGCAGCTCGTGGCCGAGATCGAGCGGCTCAGGCCGTTCCCGGACGTCGTCGCGGCGCTCGGGCGGCTCAAGGCGCGCGGGTATCAGCTCGTGATCCTCTCGAACGGCGACCCGGACATGCTGGCGCGGGGCGTGCCGTCCTCGGGCACGGACCACCTCTTCGACCGGGTCATCTCGGTGGCTGAGGCGGGCGCCTTCAAGCCGCACGTCGCCACGTACCGCACGGCCGCCGCGCTGCTGGGCGTGTCGCCGGAACAGGTCCTGTTCGTCGCGAACCATGCCTTCGACTGCGTGGGCGCCAAGGCGTTCGGGATGCGGACGGCCTTCGTCGACCGGCGGCGCCGGCCGTTCGGCAACGCGAAGTACCCGCCGGATCTCGTCGTCGCCGACTTCGCCGCGCTGGCCGACGTCCTGGGCCGGTGAGTCCGCGGTGTTGACGCTCCGCCCCGGCTGGTGTACCGTGGAGGCGAACCGGTATGGACAGCAACGAAGCTCCCACGCACGTCCGGTACAGACAGGTCGCGGATGACCTGCGGGCCCGGCTGCGCGCCGACGGCTTCGGGCCGGAGGGCCGGCTGCCGTCCGAGCTGACCCTCGCGCGCGAGCTCGGCGTCAGCCGGGGGACGGTCCGCCAGGCCCTGGCGCTGCTGCACCGCGAGGGGGTGGTGCAGACGGTCCCGGGTCGCGGGACGTTCG
>JALYGH010000524.1 GCA_030777205.1 Chloroflexota bacterium | reverse complement strand
GGCCACTGGTGTCCCACGGCGACGGCCGCCGGGGCGAGCGCCAGGGGTGCCGGCGACCTGGCGGGCCAAGCTGGAGCGCGTGGCCGAGCGCGACCGGCGCGAGGTCGGGGTGCCCGGCGCGATCTTGACGACCCGCCTGCCGGCCGAGTACCTGGCCGCGGCGACCGGCCACCGCGCGGCGATCGACACCGTGCGGGCCTGGCTGCACCGGTCGGGCTTCGTCTGCAAGCGCCCGGGCTGGGGCCTCAAATGCAAGGCCGCCGCGCAGCCGGACTGGGCAAGGAACGGGTCCGGGCGGAGGCGCTGCTAGCGGCCGCGCACCCTTCTGCCGGCAGCACCGATAGCGCACGAACTCCCCGCCGCGGTGAACGACGAGCGGGCTGCCGCGGTAGCCGCACCGGACATACCCACCGCGCAGCAACGCCAACTCGGGTTGCCGGTTGTTGCATACGGATCGCGCTCGGTTCAGGCGCAATCGCGGCTGGACGGTCTCGAAGGTCGCCTCACCGATCAGCGAGGTTACGCCCCCTACCGAGTGCGATCTGCTCTTTGGCCGGGCGCTGGTCGTACGTCGTGACACCGCGCCTTCGATCCTTCGTCGTCATGATCTGCCAGCCGGTCGCGTTTCCCTTACACGCGGGATTCGTGGCGATGAGGCGCACAGTCGTTTGATGCCAGTACAGCGTGCCTCCCTTCGACAGCTTCGGCACGCCTTCTCGTGCGAGCGCGTCGGCGATCGAGCGGAGGGATGCGCCCGCGGCGAGACCTTCGCCGAACGAAGCCGACGTCGGCCACCGCTGCGCCCCGCCGCGGCCGGTGATCCTCGGGCATTCACTCCTCGCGCGACCCCTGTTCGAACAGCGTCCGCGCAAATGTCGCCCGCCCCGGCACGGCGGCCGCACCTCCACGACGATCGGACCGTCCCCCGTCACCAGCCTACCACCGCCCCGGCCCTGCCCGGACGAGCTCGGCAACACGCCCCCAGCGCCTACTTATGCCTCGCGCCCGTTCGCGCGCTCGCCGAGCCATTCGGTCCACATACCACGCGGTTTGCTCCAGCTCGGGGCCGTAGTCGCCCATGACGTGCTGGGCGATGACATCGACCCGACGCACGCCGGCAGCGTAGGGGATCTGGGCCGTCTACGGTGTCGCGCCGATGGTGCCCAGCTCGAAGTGGGGCAGACGGTCCAGTAGCAGCGCGACGGGGCCTCCGCTGCGATCGCGGCAGTCGCCGCGCGTCAGTCCGGCGCGACGCCGGCGGGACCGCGGGCCCCGTCAGCGAGCCTGTACGGAGTCCGGACCGGTGCGGAGGGCTAACTGTTCGGCACGCTGAGGTGGAAGACGGTCCCCCGCGCCTCTCCGGGCGTGTGCCAGATCTGGCCGCCTTCGCCCACGATCGCCTTTCGGGCAACGTACAGCCCGATTCCGAGGCCGCGGACGCCGGCGCGCTTGGCGTTCGAGCCGCGACGGTAGCGCCGGAAGATCTGGTCGGCGTCTTCGGGCGGTATGCCGATCCCCTCGTCGGCAATCGAGACGTGCGCACCGTTCGGCTGAGGCTCAATCTGGACGCGGACCGTGCCACCGTCGGTCGAGTAGGCGACGGCGTTGTCGAGGAGATGGGACAGCGCCTGCGTCAGGCGGCGCGCGTCGCAGCGCACGACGGCCGTCCCGTCGACCTCGAACGTGTGGCCGGACGCCTTCTTCGCCTTCTGCTCGACCAGCTCGTCGACCACCTCGCGGACGTCGACGCGCGTCGCCGTGCGCTCGATCGCTTTGGTGTCGACCTCGGCCAGCTCCGAAAGCTGATTGAGCAGCGCCGATAGGCGGGTCGTCTCAGTCAATAGGACACTCGTGGCGCGCGACTTGGCCGGGTCGGAGGCCAGCGAGCGGTGCAGAACCTGGGCGTAGCCGTGGATGGCAGTCAGCGGGGTGCGCAGCTCATGGATCACCGAGGACGGCATGGCCGTGCCGGCGTCGTCCTCGTCAACCATGCCGCCAACTATGCGCCGAGCCGGCTTCGAGTCGAGCGGCGGCGCATCCGCCTCCGCCGGGTCCGGCGAGCCTGTAGCCTCACACATCGCGCCACCGGTGCTCGACGCCTTCGACGTAACCATCCAATACACTTCCTGCTGGAGATCGATGGGCGCGGCAGCCCCTGGCACGCGCCCTGCTTCGCCCTGGGGTATCGCAGGAGGTGTGCCAGCGTCGTGTTCGGTGTGCTGCAACCACCGGCTTCATCGCTCCTGGCCGAAGAGCGGGCGGCCCTCGGCGATCTGCGCGAAGTCCTCGCGGCAGGCGAAGCGCCCGCCGATACGCTGGCCATCCTCCGGCAAGCGACCGCCGACCTGGATAGCGTATTCCTGCTCGTGGTCGTCGGCGAGTTCAACGCCGGGAAGTCGGCGTTCGTCAACGCCCTGCTCCGCGACGACGTGCTCCGCGAGGGCGTCACGCCGACGACGGCGGCCGTGACCCTTGTCTCGCACGGAGCCGAGCGCCGCGAGCGGCAGGGCTCGGATGGTCTCGTCCAAGTCACCGCGCCGTCGCCCATCTTGCAGGACCTGCGCCTGGTCGACACGCCGGGCACGAATGCGATCCTGCGCCACCACGAGCGGCTGACGCAGGAGTTCGTGCCGCGCAGCGACCTGGTGCTCTTCGTCACTTCCGCTGATCGCCCGTTCACGGAGAGCGAGCGCGCGTTCCTGGCCGAGATCCGAAGCTGGGGCCGCAAGGTCGTCTTCGCCCTGAACAAGGTCGACCTGCTCGGCACCCCGGACGACCTGCGCGCGCAGCTCGACTTCGTCGCGGCGGGCGTCCGCCAACTGCTCGGGTTCGAGCCGGAGATCTTTCCGGTCTCCGCCCGCCGGGCGCGGGCGGCGCTCGATGTTGCCGACCCGACCGAGCGGGCCCGCCAGTGGGAGGCGAGCGGGTTCGCGGCCCTCGAAGGGTACCTGCAGCGGACGCTCGACGACATCGGCCGCGTCCGCCTGAAGCTGCTGAGCCCGCTCGGCGTGGCGGAGCGCATCCTGGCGGACCAGCGCGCGGCGACGACGGCGCGGCTGGCGGTGCTCCGCGACGACCTGCGGACGAGCGAGCAGATCGAACGGCTGCTCGACCTGTACGTCAAGGACGCCCGCCGCGACTTCGAGCCGCGGCTGGCGGACCTCGAGAACGTCATCCGGCAGATGTCGGAGCGCGGGACCGAGTTCTTCGAGGACACGGTCCGCCTCGGCCGCATCTGGGACCTGTTCAAGGCCGAGCGCATCCGGACCGAGTTCGAGCGGGACGTCGTCGCCGACTCCGCCGAGCAGATCGATCGCCGGGTCCAGGACATGATCGACTGGCTCGTCGAGCAAGATGTGCGGCTGTGGCGCTCGATCTCGTCCGAGCTGGACCGCCGCCGCGCGGCCGGCGCGGATCCGGCCCGGTCGGCGGTCAGCGGGCCGTTCGAAGTCGATCGGCGGGCCGTGCTGCAGGGGGTTGCCGGACGGGCGCGCGAGGTGCTCCAACGCCACGACCACCACCGCCAGGCCCAGGAGATCGGCACCGCGATGCGCGAGGCGGTGACCCAGGCCAGCCTGTTCCAGGCCGGCGCCGTCGGCCTCGGGGCGGCGACGGTCGCGCTGGTCAGCTCGGTCGCCGCCGACGTGACCGGCCTGCTGGCGGCCGGCGTGCTGGCCGGGGTTGGCCTCTTCATCTTGCCGATGCGGAAGCGGCGCGCCCAGGCGGAGTTCCGCGAGCGCACCGACGAGCTTCGCGAGCGGCTGACCGAGTCGATGCGCGAGGAGCTGAACCGCCAGCTCGACGCCTCGGTCCAGCGAGTCCGCGACGCCGTCGCCCCCTACGATCGGTTCGTGCGGGCCGAGCGAGATCGCCTGGACGAGCTGGAAGCGACGCTGGATCGGTTCGGGCAACGCTTCACGACGCTGCGGGCCGGCATCGAGCTGCTCGGCACGTCGACCGCTGACGGCGCCGCGCACCCCGCCGAGCCGGCCGCGTCGACCG
>JALYGH010000523.1 GCA_030777205.1 Chloroflexota bacterium | reverse complement strand
GCCGCCCGGCGGCGCGGCAGGCTGCACCTGGGCACCGGTGGCCGGGGCGGCGGGCGCCCGGGCCGCGGGGGCGCCGAAGAGCTTCGCGAGTGCCTCCTCGAGCGTCGGCTCCATCACCACCCGGTTGCCGGTCGAGACGACGACGCGCTTGAGCTCCGGGATCCCGCCGCTCTCCGACCGGAGGTAGATCGGCTCGACATAGAGGTTCGAGGCGCCGATCGGGATGACCAGCATGTTGCCGCGGATCACGGTCGAGCCGGACTGGCTCCAGAGGGTGAACTGGGACGAAATGACCGGATCCTGGTCGATGCGGTTCTCGACCTGGAGCGGGCCGAAGATCAGCTTGTCCTTCGGGTACTTGTAGAGGAGCAGCTTGCCGTAGTTCGCCTGGTCGGAGCGGGCCGCGAACCACGCGATCATGTTGTGCCGGTTGAGCGGCGTCAACGGCTGCATGAGGAGGAACTCCTCGCGGGCCTCGCCGGGCAGCCGCATGATGACGTAGTACGGGTCGACCTCGATGACGTTGCTGCTGAACTTCTCCTGTGGGATCGCCCAGACGTCCTCGCGGTTGTAGAAGACGGCCGGATCCTGCATGTGGAACGTGTTGAGCCGCTCGACCTGGATCTTGAAGAGATCCTCTGGGTAGCGGACGTGTTGACGCAGTCCCTCCGGCATCTCGGCAAGCGGGCTGAACAGACCTGGGAAGATGCCCTGGTAGGTCTGGATGAGCGGGTCAGTCTGGTCGGCCACGTAGAACTGGAGCGAGCCGTCGTAGGCGTTCATGACGACCTTGACGCTGTTCCGGATGTAGTTCAACACGACCCGCGGCCGGGCCTCGCCGGCCGCGCGCGGGTCGGGCGGCCAGATGCGCGGCTGCGAGTACGGGTAGGCCGACGAGTGGGTATAGGTATCGAGCATCCAGAACAACTGGCCGTCTGACACGACGATGTACGGGTCGCCGTCCTGCATCAGGAAGGGCGCGACGCGCTCGACCCGCTCGCGGATGCCGCGGCGGAACAGCAGCTCGGATTCCGGCCGGATCGCGCCGGACAGCAGGAGGTTGCCGTCGCGGAAGCGCAGCGCGAACGCGGCTCGCGACAGCAGGCCCCCGATGTTGACGCCGGTCCCGCCGGCGTGGCGGGTCTCGACGTTGTCGTCGCCGCGCGGGTAGTCGAACTCCGCCTCGTTCGTCCGCACGATGACGTAGCCGCTCGGGCGGGTGCCGTAGTAGATCTCCGGCCGCGTGATCGGGATCTCGCCGCGCGGCGGAACGTCCTGGACGACGAGCTGCGGTCGCCCCTCCTCGGCGACGCCCGCCACCACGGCCATGGTCACGCCGTAGCCGTGGGTGAACTTGAGCCGCTGGTTCACCCAGGTGCGGGCCTGGCTCTGGAGGCCCTCGGTCGCCATCTCGCGGGCGGCCACCATTACCTGTCGATAGCCTTCGGGGAGCAGGTAGCGGTCGACGTCCACGTCGTCGAAGCGGTAGTAGCTCCGGATGCTCTGGAGCTGGTTGAGCGCGTCCAGCAGGGGGCGGTGGTCCCAGAGGCGGATGTTCGGGACCGTCTCCGGGCTCTCCCGCAGCGCGTCGGGCGACACGGCGTCCTCGGCCGGGAAGTCCTGTTCCCGGATCGCGTCCAGGCCGTAGGCTTGCCGCGTCATGGCGATCGCGTTCTCGATGTACGGGCGCTCTTTCTCGAGCTGGTTCGGCTTGACCTCGAAGTTCTCGATCACGTTCGGGAACAGCAGGCCGCCGACGATCGCGACGACGCCCCACGTGGCCACGCCGGTCAGGGCCGGCTTAATCGAGCCGGCGAACGCGCTGAACAGCATCAGCCCGGCGGCGATGGCCGCGACGGCGGCCATCAGGTAGAGGGCCGGCATCTCCGCCCGCACGTCGGTGTAGCTCGCGCCGAACGCCACGCCGCGGGTCGAGTAGACCAGCTCGTACACGTCGAGCAGGTGGTTCGCGGCGACGAGCAGCATCATAATCGCGGCCAGCCCGGCGACGTGCAGCTTCACCGCCCGCGGCAGGCTGAAGAGGACGCGTTCGAGGTTGATGCCCAGCTCGTACGACGTGACGACGGCATAGACTGCGAACGTCGTCGTCACGATCAGCAGCATCGCGCCGAGCGCCCAGGAATGGATCGCCCGGAGGAAGGGCAGCGTGAAGACGAAGAACCCGACATCCTGGCCGAAGATCGGATCGGTCGTGCCGAAGGGCGCCTGGTTGAGGAACCGCAGCGCGATCGGCCACTGGCCGGCGGCCACGGCGCCCATGATCGTGGCCAGGAGCAGGCCGAGCACGACGATGCCGACGTTCACGACCTGGCGATAGCTGTGCTGCTCGCCAACCCTGGCCCCGACGCGGGCGATGTACGCCCAGAGCACGTCCTCATCTGGCGCGGGCGCGTGGTGATCCAGGCGG
>JALYGH010000522.1 GCA_030777205.1 Chloroflexota bacterium | reverse complement strand
GCGGCGGCTCGGCGATCGTCTCGCCGCTCGGGGAGCTCCTGGCCGGCCCCAATTTCGAGGGGGAGGCGATCCTGACCGCCGACCTGGATCTCGGGGACATCGCGCGCGGCAAGTACGACTTCGACGTGGTCGGCCATTATGCCCGCCCGGATGTGTTCCAACTCGTCGTCAATGAGCGTCCGATGCCCCCCGTCGTCTCGAACGGGGCGCCCGAGCCGCTGTCAAATCATGTAGGACCGGCCTCTAGGCTACTCGGGTGCCAGTAGTGCCGATCCTGTACCGCCTCCCGACGTGCTCCACGCCTGAACCGGAGTTGCGTACGACGAGTGCTGAACGATGGCGATGCACGCCGGCTGTGCGGGGTTGCTCAGGCTGGAATGGCCAGCAGCCCGCCATCGTTCACCAATCGAGTCCGGGCATGACGGTGCCTATCGGGTGCCGCGGCGCATCGCCCGGGGGCTGATTAGTGACTAGGGTTGCCTGGGTCGGCCGGACCATGACGCCCTCTCCGAAAGGAACGCAGCGAAAGGAAGCCGCATGAGCGAACGAACCTTGCCAGCGATCGATTTCAGCACCATCGGCCCGGCCGTGGGCACGCCCTTCCCCGACGTGCGCCTCGCCGACCAGCGCGGGCGCGTCGTCGACCTGCACGCCGCGCGTGCGGGACGGCGGGCCCTGGTCGTGTTCTTCCGCAGCGCCCGCTGGTGACCCTACTGCAAGACGCAGCTCGTCGAGCTGCAGCGGCATCTGGCGGACTTCGAGCGCGCGGGCGTGGCGCTCTTCGCCATCAGCTACGACCCCGTCGCGGTGCTCCAGGGATTCGCCGAGCGGTGGGGCATCACCTATCCGCTGTTGTCCGACGAGGGGAGCCGGACGATCCACGCGCTGGGGCTCCTGAACGAGCACGCCGAGGAGCAGGTCCGCTTCTACGGCGTGGCCCCGCGCGATGAGCATCAGGGGATCCCCTACTCCGGCCTCTTCCTCCTCGATACAGACGGAATCGTGGCAGAGAAGCAGTTCGAGCAGAGCTACCGGCATCGTCCGGTGGCCGCACTGGTGTTGGACGAGGTGCTCGGCCTGTCCGAATCGGCGCCCACCGCGACCGCGCGCTCCCAGGGACCCGGCCTCGACGTTGCCGCCTGGCTCGACGCGCCAGCGTATCGCCCCTATCAGAAACTCCGCCTGCACCTGGCGTTGCGGGTCGCACCGGGGCTGCATGTCTACGCGTCCCCGACCCCGGAAGGCTTCACCCCGCTGACGGTGGAGATCGCGCCGCAGGCGGGTCTGTCGGTCTGGCCCCTCACCGCGCCCACGCCGCAGCCCTTCCAGGTGGCGGGCCTAGAGGAGACATTCCTGGTGCATGAGGGGACCTTCCGCGTGTCGTTGCCCTTCAGCATCGACGTGGACGCCGGTGCCGTCACCCTCGACGTGCGGGTGCGGTACCAGGCTTGCAGCGCGACCGAGTGCCATCCCCCCGCCGCTCTGGCGCTGACGATCCCCCTCGTCGGCGAGGATCTGATTCGCGAGTGAGCGCGTGGGGCCGACACGCGCAGGGACGGTCGCGCCCCAGGGCGTACGGTGACGTTCGGCTGGCGGGGAACGGTTGGTATGCCGGGGCGAGGCGGGCGGCCGCTGGGGCAGCAGCACGTTATCGCGGCGCCAGAGGCTACCGCTCAACGGCTTCGGGGAACGGGCGGCGGGAGCAACAAGGACGGGCAGTCTGCGAGACGCTGGCCCGGGACGGGGCTAAGGTCGTGGTCTTCGCCCGCAACCTCGACGAGGTCGGGGTGGTGGCGGATGCCGTGCGGGAGCTGGGAACGGAAGGGCTGGACCGTAGGGTGCCAAAATCCGCGCGCTGACTTGTGTTGGCATAACATCCAGCTCTCTGACGAAGAGTTCCTGAAGGTGTCAATGGCAGGGGACCGGTTGGCGAAGGCCGAGGTGGCGCGATCGCGCGGCACACCCGCAGGCCGCGCGCTTGGTGTAACGCGAAGACCATTGCCGGCGCGGGGGTCGCCAACGGCGCGGACCCGCCAACGCTGCCCCTGCGTCGCAGCGTGCGGGTCAGGTGCGCGGCGACGCGGGCTGGGGCAGGAGCATGGCGCTGGTCCTCAGGCGGCGACGTCGTAGTCGTTGATGAGGCCGCCGAGGACTGGGCGGCACCGGATCTGCGCGGGGGCGGCGGGGCGGGCCGGGGCAGCGGCGAGAGGTACTGGCGGCTGTATTGGCTGATTAGCGCCTCCGGCCGGGGCTTCTGGCACTCTTGTCTAGTGAGTGCCAGGCTAGCGTTCCGGATGCGCGAACCAGCCAATACAGCCATCACCCTGGCGACCACTCCTCGACGGTGTCGCGCTGGGCACGATGCTGGTACACTACCGCCAGCCCCACGACCGGCGGCCGCCTTCGCGCACCGTCCTCGTGCTCCTTGGCATCGCCCGCCGTCGGGCCCGTTGGTCGGAGGTAGCGATGATTACTCGCGCACCGGCATCGTATGTCGACTCGCGGCGGATCGGTCAAGCGACCGTCACCGTGGTCGATGACGGCACCCTGCGCTGGAACCCGCAACTGCAAGCACCCGAAACGGAGCGGCGGCGTGCCATGCCGGAGGCCGGGGCCGATGGCACGCTCACTCTCGGCCTCCACGTCGCCCACGTCCGGGTCGGCGACGCCTCGATCCTGATCGATACCGGCTACGACGATCCTTCGTCGGCGTTCGCGCGCGCGCATCCCCACTTCACCAGCTCGCCCGGCGTGCGGGCCGGACTGGCGAGCATCGGCGTCCGGCCCGAGGGGATCACCCACGTCCTCATCACCCACCCCCACGGCGACCATTTCCTCGCCGCCACGGTTGCGGGCGTCCCGCGCTACCCGCGCGCCCGCTACTTGCTGGGGCGTCGCGACTGGGAAGGCAATCCCGACCGCGAGCGGCCCGACTCGCTGCTGGCCCGCCAGCTCGATCCGCTCGACCAGTTGGGCCTGCTCGACCTCGTCGACGACGAGCATGAGGTCGTGCCCGGCGTCGCGATGATCGGCGCGCCCGGCGAGTCCCCCGGCCACTCGATCGTGCGCGTCCGCTCGGCCGGCG
>JALYGH010000521.1 GCA_030777205.1 Chloroflexota bacterium | reverse complement strand
GGCAGACGCTGAGCGCGGCGACGGGGCAGCCTCTTCGCGCACAGGGCGACGGCCACTCGACGCCACGCGTGATCCCGGCCAGTACGGCGGTGATGTCTCCGCGTGAGCGGGCCATTGAGCAAACGTGGCCGTGGCCGTCGTTGCTGCCTGCCCTCGTCGCGGCGGGGGCGTTCCTGGTCGGGTTTGCCCCGGCGCTCGTCTACAACGCGACCCACGGCTTCCCGAGCCTGCGCTTCGCCGCCGAGGGCGGGACCGAGCCCGGCGCGGTCATCCTCAATCTCTGGGGGCTGGTACGGTACGGCCTGCCGGTCCTCCTCGGGCTCGCCGAGGGCACCCCGACGCAGGCGCTGCTTGTCCAGGATTGGCCGCACCGCCCGGGCAGCGCGTGGCTCGTGACGGCCGGCCTGCCGATGGTCGGGCTGGCAGTCGTCTGGTGGGCCCGGCGTTCAGTGATAGACGTGCTCCTGGCCCGAGGCACCCCGGCGAGTCGACAGGCCGCCCCATTCGTGCTCGTGCTCGTGGGCGTCGTCGGCGCCGCGGCCGTCACGCGGTTCGCGAACCTCTGGGCCGAGCCGCGCTACGCCCTGCCGATCTACAGCGCCGTGCCGCTCTTCGCCGCGGCCGCCTGGGCCCTGCGGAAGCGATCCCGCGTCCTGTTCGTCGGCGTCCTCACGGGCGTCATGATCCTGAACGCCGGGAGCCTGCTGACGAGCAACTACCGGCTGTCGCTCCCCGTCAGCGCGGGCGACAGCACGGCAGCCAACCGCGCCGTGCTGATCGACTACCTCCTGGACCGGGGCATTGACCGCATCTACACCGACTACTGGCTGGCGTACCCGATCGCCTTCGAGAGCGGCGAGCGGATCATACCGGGGGTCCGATCGGGCGGGTTCAGCCGCCGGCCGTCGTACTCGCACCTCGCCTGGACGGCCGAGGATCCGGCCTTCGTGTTCGCGGTCGGCACGCCAGGCGATGAGCAGTTCCGGCGCGACCTGGCGTCCGCCGGCGGCACGGCCGACGTGGACGAGGTGTCGGTGTACCGTGTCTATACCCGGGTCCGTCCGCTCGACGCCCTGCGCCGGCCCTGACGCCGGGGCTCCCGCGACGCTGGCAGGACGGCGGCAGGCGGCGCCCGCCTACAGTTCGCTCGGCGGCCGCCGGCCGGCCTCGCCGACGAGCAGCACGGAGCGCACGGCCCTGAGGTCGCTGCGCTCGATGCGGTCCGCGCGGGGCACGAGTATCGAGGCGTCGGCGTTTGGCATCACCGACCGAGATGATCGGTCACTCGCCAACCACGAGCTGATCGATGAGGCGGCCGCGCCGCTCGACGAAACGGTGCGCGTCGAGCGGCCGGCGCTCCTCCCGCCAGTCTTCCGGGTAGTAGTCCACGCCGTGATGGAATGCCATCAGGCGGATCCCTGGAGGGTGAGCGTCCGGCCGTCGCGCGCATGGGCGTAGGTCGCCAGCCACACGCCGTCCCGCGGCGAGAGCGGCAGCGGCTGGTCGTCGAGCGTGAGGCGCACGTCACGGTCAAAGGCGATCTCCCCATCCGTGCCGAGGTCACCACGCAGCAGCAGCGTGCGACGGCCCTGATCCAGCGGCGTGATTTCGCTGGTACAGTAGACCAGCCGGGCGTCGCCGAGCGGCAGGTTGACCCACAGGCAGCGCGCCCGCTTCGGCAGGATCTCGAACGGCGCCGCCTTCGGGAAGACGAGCGCACCATCGGGCAGGCGCAGGTGGATGCGCGTCGGCTCCTCGCTTCCGCGCACGTTTGCCGCGACGACCAGGCGAGGGCCGTCCGCCCGCTGGTCCGTTTCGCGCTCCACTACGTACACGCGGTCGCCCTCGGTGCTCACAGCCCGCTCGATGCCGGACGCACGGAGCAGGATGTCGCGGAACAGCTCGACGCTGTCCTCGGTGATGTAGCGCGGCAGGAGACCGCACACCAGCAGCTCGCCGCCCAAGGCCGGCTGCTTGAAGGCGCATGGCCTGCCCCCGTAGGTCGCGAGCGTCTCGAGCTCCTTCCCGTCCTTCGCCCGATAGGTGACGATGACGTGGGCGATGGCGGCGTCGTCCACCGTCCGGCCGACGACCGACTTGTAGCGGAAATCCTCGGCCGCCGCGCCGCGGATGGGCACCACGGCGTCCACCTCGGCGTCGAGGAGGTCGAGGATCCGCCCGTCCGACTCGCCGTCGACGGTCACCACGGGGACCACCGGGAGCAGGACGGCCCGGCCGCCCGCCCGGAGGTGCTCGAGGATGGCGTCGATCCCCGCCTTCGGCAGCCGACCCGGGTTCGGCACGAGGAGCACCTCGCTCCCCCGCTCGGTGGCCGGCTTCGGGTAGTCCAGCGACTCGACCTCGATGCTCGCGGTGAGCGAGGCGAACAGGGTGACGATCTCGCCGGTGTTGTTGTAGACGTCCTGCGCCAATTCGGCGACGCGCCGCGGGCCGTTCGCCGTCGGCACCTCGAGCGCGCCATCCGTCTCCTTGGCCAGCAGCGGCAGGTCCTCGAACAGGCCGATCACCACGTCCGTCGCCTGGCGCGTGGCCAGGATCTCCTCCTCCCAGCCGTCCACGAAGCGCCGAGGCCGGGACCTGGTAGCCGGCCATGTCGTCCGGCCCGCGCGGCTCGGCGACCACCTCGACCAGGCCGGCCAGCTTCAGCGCCGAAAACAGCCCGGCGATGACGTCGCCCGTCTCCTCCAAGCCGATCTTGCGGCCGTAGGCCGGGAACGTCGAGGCTCGTCGCAGGAACACGCCGAAACCCGAGCGCGGCGAGAGGTAGATATTGCCGCCGAAATCGGCGGGCCGCGACGACCTCGAGTACGCCACGGCGGCGTGTTCGAGGATCTCGTACTCGTCGATCGCCCACGGGGAGCGGAGCCGCTGGTTGCTCTGCTGGCGGACGCGCTCGAGGTACTCGGCGTCCAGGTAGTCGACCTTGATCGCCAGCTCGCGGCGCATGAAGTCCAGCAAGACGCGGGCGACCCGGGCACGGGTCTCGGCATCCGCCCCGGTCAGGGCCGGGTGCGCCCCCTGCCACGGCTCGTGGTCGGTGCAGACTGCGTCGAGCGACTCGTAGCCGATCTCGAGCAGGCCCGTCTGTTCCAGGTTCGGCGACGTGATCCGCCAGCCCCGCTTCAGGTCGCGGTAGAGTCGGTAGCCGAGCACGTTCCGCAGCGCGCGGTTGGTGTCCGTCTCGGCCGCGTACTTGACCGTCGGATCGGCAGCGTACAGCTCCTTCGGCAGGACGAGCGCATCGAAGACGCGCTGGGCGAGCTCGTCGTGGCGGAGCCCATCGGCGCCGGCGTCGCGCGCGGCCCGGTGCAGCGCCGCGCGCAGGACGCCGACCTCGACGAAGTCGTTGAAGTGGCCCGCCTGCAGCGAGGCGTCCTGGCGGTTGTCGGTGAAGCTGAGCAGCTTGCGGGCCCGCTCCGGCAGCGTCTCGTCCGCCTTGAGCGAGAGGATGGTGGACAGGCTCAGGATCGTCGTCGCGGTGCTCCGCCCCTCGGAGCTGAGCGTCGCCAGCTTACCGAAGTCCGACGTCTGCCGTGACCCGTACTCGACGCCGCAGCGGAGGCAGAGCCGGAACGGCGCCGAGACGAGCTGGCAGCGCAGCCCATCCGCCCCCTCCGTCCCATCCGGGGCGAGCAGGATCGGGGTCGGCAGGTCTCGACGCCTTCCCGACCGCACGCGGAGGGCTCCCCCGTGCTCTTCGAGCCAGTCGTCGGGCAGGCGCTCGAGCATCTCGTCCGCGTCGGATGGCCACGGCGCATCGGTGCTGTGGTAGAGGAACCCGGGCACGCCCTCCTGCCCGCTGCCCACGCGGTCGGACAGCTCGCGCTGCTCGACGTGGCGCGACCCCTCCTCGGCGCCGTTCATCACTCGGACGCTGTAGTACTCCTGCCCGCACTCGCGGCAGAACGCGAGCGGCAGCAGGACCCGCCCCCGATCGCCCGGGACGTAAGTCTGCGGCTCCAGCGAGATGTGGCGGTCGGCCTCGGGCTGCGGCGAGGCGTACACGGTGTCGCCGCGGCTGATGAACTGGTGGAGGCGGAACGCGAACGCCGGGAAGCGCGTTTCCGGATTCTCGCAGGCGTAGCCGGCCAGCAGCCCGGCCTCAATCGCCTCGGCGCACCGGGCCTCCGGGGCTCCGGTGAGCGCGGCCAACTCGCGCGCCGCGCCCTCGTCACCGGTGATGCCACGCGGCCGGGCGCGGATCAGCCGCCCGGTGCCCGCCTCCGGCTGCACGCCGAACGTGTGCTCGATCCAGATCGAGAGCGGGTCGGCAACGAACGCGGCGTAGTCGGACGGCGGCCGCCGCGAGATGTCCCCGACCCGCGCCGCCAGCTCGCGCACGAACTGGGGGTCGTGCAGGTCGCGCTGCGGCGTCGCCGGTCGGAGGGTCTCGCCGATGACATGCTCCGGACGCACCTCGGCCCCGAACAGTGAGGTCGCGACCGTGGCCACCTCGGCGCGCTGGGCGTCGTACGTGCCCGCGCCGGCCAGCGTGGCGGACGTGCCGACACATTGGAGGTTATTGGCGGCCAGCGCGTCGCGGACCCGTCGCACCAGCAGGGACACGTCCGCGCCCTGGCGCCCACGGTAGGTGTGCAGCTCGTCGAGGACCAGGAACTGCAGGCCCTGGGCCGCCTTCACCAGGTCCCGCTCGCCCGGACGAGTCAGGATTAGCTCGAGCATGACGTAGTTGGTGAGCAGGATGTTCGGCGGGTCCTCGAGCATGGCCCGGCGCTGCTCGCCGCGCTCCTGCCCGGTGTACTTCCCGAAGGTGACCGGCGGCCGCCCTTCGGGAAAGCCGAGATCCAGGAACTTGTGCAGCTCGTTGCCCTGACTGTTGACCAGCGCGTTCATCGGGTAGACGACGATGGCCTGGATCCCCCGCCGGGGGCGCTGGCACAGGATGCGGTCGACGATTGGCACGATGTACGACAGCGACTTCCCGGAGCCCGTGCCGGTCGTGAGGACGTAGTTGTGCCCGCCGCGCGCCGTCCGTATCGCCTCGGACTGGTGGCGATGCAGGCGCATCGGCTGACCACGGCTGGCCTGCCCCTTGTCGCGGCGGAAGATATGGGCACAGTCGGGATGCAGCACCCCGTCGCCGACCAGGTCGTCGACCCTGTCCCCGGGCTCGAAGGATGGGTTGAGCTGGATCAGCGGGTCGGGCCAGCGGACCCCGTCGTCGAGGCTCTCCTGGACATAGTCTCGAACGCGAGACTCGCGGATCTGGATGAAGCTGTCGACGTACGCCGCGTAGTCTTGAACGAGCCGATCCCGAAGCTCGAAGACGTCCATCCGCCCACCCCGTCGCGAGGGCCTTGTCCGCATACGTCCGCCCGCGTCCGCATACGGTAGCACATAGCCGTGGAGCAACGGAATCTCGCGCCGCTGGCGCGGAGGGGGCACTATCGAGCGGCAAGACCGAGGCTCGGACCGACGAGGTGCGGGTACGGCGAGCGACCGCCGACCGCCATCCCGTGAGAGCGGCGGCGGCGTGCGTCTTGGCGACAATCAAGGCCACTGTTGGGGAGCCGGCGGGAAAGTACCCAAGCGGGTAGCGTGGCTGCGACGTCCGGATGGTTGAGGTAGCTGACTAAGTGAGGCCCGGTCGTAATTAGGCCGCTGCCCCACCAGGAACGGGTGGGCCAGCGAGGCCCACCCGCCATCGCCCGGATAGGCTTGACGACCCGCACAGATCGGTGCTCCTGCTATCTGGCGGGGATTGTGACTGGGCCTCGAAGAAATACGCCGAGTTCATACGTCCGCTCGGTGGGAAATGCCGGCGGCGCCACCGTCAGTACCGTCAGCATTCCTGGTCGCACCGTCAGCACGACCGTCAGCGGGACGGGCATGACCGTCAGCAGGATCCCGCCTACCGTCGGCACCGTCAGCGTGACCGCCCCCGCCGCCTCCTGGTGCCGACGATGCTGACGGTGCGGACAGTCACGCCCTCGGTTGTCGGGGGACACGGACATGGCCAGTCACTCGTCCTCGGCCTATGACACGACGGCAGCGGTACCTGAAGCGGAACGCGTCCCAGCGTCATGAGCGTCTTCTCTTGGTGGCGCCCCCGATCAGGAGGCGCGCCTCGGATGACGCGCGTGAAGCTCGATTACAACCATCCCCCAGAGCATATTCGCGGCAAGCGTTGTCGTACCGGCGCCTGTACGGGTCGGGGCTTTCACCGGTGAAAATCTCGTGAGCGACTGCCCGGCGTTTTGGCCGATCGGTACGCCTTAGTGTATGACCTCTCGCTTCCCCCTACACTGAGGGCCGAGCCGGCCTCGACCGCCATCCGGGACAGACCGGGTGGCCGTCCGGGCTGGAGGGGGATTCGGTGCGGAAAGTGGCAGCTATCCTGGGGGCCGGATTTTCCCACGTCGCGGGCCTCCCGTTCGCGAAAGACCTGCTTCCTGGCGACGTCTACGTCCTGTCCAAGGCTGCAGGGCGCCGGTGGTCGGCGGTGCTCGAAGACTTCGAACGGTGGAACCGGCGCCACCCCGGAGCAGGGCCGGGCAGTACCTCGGGCACCTCTTCCGGGCGCGTTGAGGGCGCGCGGCCCGCGTCAGCGACGATCTCGCCCACCCGCCTGCCGCACCGACCGGATCATCGTCCCCTCGCCGCCGCGATGATACCATCCGACCGCGTCGCGCCCGCCATCTGACCGTGCCGGTCAGCCCGGTCGCCCCGCCCATCCGCCCCAGCCCCGTCCTTGACTGCCGCCGGCCGTTACCTCGTTCGTCGTACTCCTACTCATCGGCAATCCTTCGGAGGTTCGCGCCGCCATGACCGATTGGCTCGACCACGCCACGGCCATCTGGTCCCGGATGGGCTCGGCTTCGACGCCCATACCCGCTCCGGCCACGTCGTTCCCCTCGACGCGACTCCCGAGCTGGGCGGCCGGGAGCACGGCCCCCGCCCGATGGAGCTGCTGCTCGTCGGCCTGGCCGGCTGCACCGGCATGGACGTCCTGGCGATCCTCCGCAAGATGCGCCAGCAGGTGACCGGCTACGAGGTCCGCGTCCGCGACCGCCGCGCCGAGGAGCGCCCGAGGCGCTTCGTCGAGGTCGTCGTCGAGCACGTCGTGCGCGGGCCGTCCCTCGACGAGGCGACGGTCGCGCGGGCCGTCCGGCTCTCGGCCGAGAAGTACTGCCCGGCCTCGGCCGCGCTCGCCGCCGGCTGCCCCGTCCGCCACACCCACGTCGTCGAATCCGAGTTACGGCCAGCATCTGACCGCACCGGGAAGGTGAGCCCGTGAGTCAGATCAGATGACCGACCAGCCCACAGCGCCGCCGAGGTTCGGGGATTCGCCGCAATGGGGGACGCCGGGGACGGGCGGACGCGGACCATCCGGTGGGGTCGACCGGCCGACCACCGGGCCCGCCCTGGCGCTGCCGATCGGGTCGGTGCTCGCGCTCGTCGGCGGGCTCGCGCTGCTGGCGGCGTTCTACATGCCCTGGTTCGCGATCCAGGGGCTCCTGCTCTCGGGCGACTTCCTGGCGCGGTTCCTCGGGAACCCCGGCCAGGTGCGGCAGTTCGCGCCGGTGCTGGCCGGGGACCCGGGCGACGTCCGGCTCCTGCGCGCGCTCGTCTACCTGTTCCCGCTAAGCGGACTGCTGGCAACCGGCCTCGCGCTCATGCACGGGCTGTGGCGCGGCCGGCCCGGCTGGCTGGGCGTCCTCCTCAGCCTGAGCGGCCTGGTGCCGCTGGCCGCGCTGCTCGGCGGCGTGACGCGGCTCCCGCCCGGCTCCACAGTAGAGGCCGGCCTCTGGACGCTCGGCGCCGGCGCGGCCGCGATCCTGGCCAGCCCGTGGCTCGATCGGCTGCTCGCGCGATCCCATCGGCAGCCTTGACAGGGCCACCGGCGGGCTTCTAGCCTGTCGGGCGGCGGGCACCGGCGTAGTGCCGGACCGGGGGAGACTGCGCGATGGGCGAGGTGGTGGTCGTCGGGGGCGGCGTTATGGGCCTGATGACCGCCCGGGAGCTGCGCGTGCGCGGCAGGGACGTCCTCCTGCTCGAGCGCGATCAGCCCGGCCGACAGGCCTCCTGGGCCTCGGCCGGCATCATCGGCAAGACCCATCGCAGTCTCATCGATCCCGTCCAGTCGCTGATACGCGACGGCGCCTACCGCTTCGAGCGGCTGGACGAGGAGCTGGGCGAGGAGACGGCCATCGACATCCAGTACGTCGAGCGCGGCGACCTCATCCCGGCCCTGACCGAGGACGAGGCGACGGCGCTCGCCGCCGAAACCGAGCGGATGCGCGCCGAGGGCCAGGAGTGCGAGCTGGTCGTCGGGCCGGCCGTGCGCGAGGCCGAGCCGGCCGTTTCGGAGCGGATCGTCGCCGCGCGGCTCCAGGCGGGCGGACAGGTCGAGAACCGCCGGCTCTGCCAGGCGCTGGAGTACTCCTGCCGTCGCCTCGGCGTGAAGATCCGGGTCGGGGCGACCGCGACCGAGGTGCTCCGTACCGGCGACCGCGTCAGTGGCGTCCGCACCCTCGACGGCGACGTGCCGGCCGAGATGGTCGTCATCGCGGCCGGGAGCTGGTCCGGGCAGCTCCGGGGCGTCGATCCCGTCCTGCCGATCGT
>JALYGH010000520.1 GCA_030777205.1 Chloroflexota bacterium | reverse complement strand
GTCGGGCGGCTCCGCCACGTCGACGACGAGGAGCGGGTGGACTTTCTCGCGTCCGTGCTTCGGCACCCGTCGCCCCCGGCCGAGGGGCGCCTCTCGGTTCGCGAGCGCCGACTCCTGACGATGTTGTGCCTTTCGCTCTGGGACCGCGAGAAGCGCTTCGCGTCGCTCGACGAGGCGCTCGTGCGCCTCTGGGAGCACGGCGCGATCCGTGGCGAGATCGCCCAGCTCGTCGAATACCTTGGCGAGCAGGCGACGCAGGTGACGCTCGATGGTGGGCTTGGTCCGGACGTTTCCCTGCGCGTCCACGAGCGCTACACCCGAACCGAGGTGCTGGCGGCGCTCGGCGAGTCGACCATCGCCGCTCCGAAGCCCTCGCGCGAAGGTGTCTACTTCGCCAGGTCCATACCGGCTGACGTCCTGTTCGTGACGCTCCAGAAGACGCTCGACCGCTTCTCCCCGACCACGATGTACCACGACTATGCCGTGTCACCGACCCGGTTCCACTGGGAGTCGCAGTCGACGACGGCCGCGGCATCGCCGACGGGGCAGCGCTACATTCACCACCGGGCGCACGGCCCGGACGTGCTCCTGTTCGTGCGCGAGACGCAAGACTCGCCGTCGGGTGGCCGGATGCCGTTCCTCTTCCTGGGCAAGGCCGAGTACGCGGGCCACCGCGGCGAGCGGCCGATGCAGATCGTGTGGCAGCTCGCGCACGCGATGCCCGCCGACTTCTTCCAGGCCGCGCGTGCCGTCGCCTGAACAACGGTGGTCGGGCGCCTCGGCGAGTCGTGCCGCCCGATCGGGATGACAGGACCAGCGAGACCGTGCGGGCGGCGTCTATCTACACCGAGCCCTGTTCGTCTACCCCACCCAGGATTCGCCAACGGTATCCCGGTCAGTGGTTGCTGCGCGGCGACGTCCATCCACGGGGTGAGGCGATCTGGGTAAGCCTCGCGGATCGGGGGCACGGCGCTCCGGGCGACGCCGTCAGCGGACCTCGACGCGGCGCGCGCGCTCGAACATGACGTCCGCGTGGTCGAACACTCGCGCGAGCAGGACGTACTCGCCCGGCTCGACGCCGCTCAGGTCGAGCGTGAGGGCGTTCTCCGGCCCGCCGACCATCCGGCGCTGGTCGAGCCACAGCTCCACGCGCGAGATGGGGAACTCGGCCCCGACGAAGACTGAGGCGCTGCCGCTCCACGGGCTCGGTGGCGTCTCCAGCGTCCAGGCCTGCACGCGCGGGTAACGGAACGCACCGTAGCGGAAATACTGCCCAATGAGCGCGTTCAAGTCGGTACCGGCGAGCGACTGGGCCAGGTCGAGGAACGCCCGTGGCGTGGCGATGCGGTCGCGGTGGATCGCGACGTACTGCCGGAGCAGCTCGATGAACTGGGCGTGACCGAGGTGGCCGTGCAGGGCGTCGAGGAAGCGCGCCCCACGGCGGTACACCACCTCGAAGTAGGGCGGATCGGACGCGAACTCGGTAACCGCGCTGTCGACCGGGGCGCTCCCGCCACCGGCGATCGTCCGCTGGTAGACGGCCGGCGCCAGGGACGGCTCGACCTCGGCGTAGTAGAGGTAGGTGACGTACGTGGTCAGCGCCTCGTCGAGCCAGGGATCGGCGATCTGGTCGTTCCCGACGATGGAGTAGAACCACTGATGGACGACCTCGTGCAGGAGCAGGGCGTCGAGCCCGCTGCCGATGAACGGCTCGGGAACTGCACTGCGCTGCGACAGGATGATGAACGCCGGGTACTCGAGGCCACCGAAGCTGGCCGGCAGCCCGGCGCCGGCGATCGTGAGGGTCGGATACGCGTACGGCCCCAGGCGGTCGGAGAGCCACTGCAGAAAGGTCGCCGCGCGGTCCGCGATGAGCCGGGAGGTAGCCTCCGAGGCGAAGTACGCGCGGACCGTCGCCTCTCCCGCTCGGCTCTCGTAGGGCAGGTAGGTCGGCGAGATCGCGAGTGCGAAGTCGCGCAGGTTGGAGCCCGTAAATCGCCAGCGCGTGCCACTCCGCTCGACGAGCTGGCCCGGCGCGGCTACCTCAGCCGACCGGCTCGTCGTGATCGCCACGTCGTAGTCGGCGACCACGCTGAAGTTGGCGTCGCCGGTATCGACGAACTGGCGGCGGTCCCAGTCACCTCGGTGGACGCTCAGGATCGGGAACCAGCTCCCGAGGGTGACGGTGTCGCCCGACGCGACCAGCCGGTTTGGGTCGCGCGGGAGCTGCATCGAGTAGCGCAGCGCGATCTCCGCGATCGACCCGGGCTCGAGCGGGGCCGCCAGCGGCAGCTCGAGGATGCTGCCGTCCAGCCGCCCCCCCGCCGCCGTGCCGTCGACCGTCGCGCCGTGGAGCATGAAGGTGCCGACGCTGGCCGGGACGACCCGGAACGCGACGCTGTCGAGCGGCACGCCGACCGGGTTGCGCAGCGTCACGATCTGGCTCGCGGCCACCGTGCCGGCGTCGAGGTCCACGTCGGCCTCGATGCGGTAGCCGGGCAGCGTCAGCGCGCGCGCCGTGCCGGCCGGCTGACCCACGCGCGGCGCGAGCGCCGCGACGAGGGGAGTGGCCACGAGCGTCGTCAAGAAGCGGCGGCGAGAGAGGCGGTGCTGGCAGTGCATCGCGGCGCGACCCTTCCGGCCGGCCGTTCGGCACGGCAGCGGCTGAACATTGTTCCCGCCGCGACCGGTACCGTGTCAAGTGATTGGCCGGGTCGGCTCACCAGTTGGTGTACGACGCGTCGGCGCGACGCAGGCGGGGCGCACTCAGCGGTCGAGCCGGCTCGCACGCCCGCAGCGCCGCGCGGTCGAACTCGATTCCGAGGCCGGGCCGCGTCGGGGGCAGCAGGTAGCCGTCCCGCCACTCGACCTGGACCGGGAAGAGGTCGGCGAGGGTGGAGCCCGGCCGAGTCGGCTGCTCCTGCACCCCGACGTTCGGCGATGACAGATTCAGGGCCAGGCAGGCCGCGCTTGAGACCGGCCCGAGCGGGTTGTGCGTCGCCAGCCGAATGTAGTGGGTCTCGCACCAGCCGGCGATCTTTTTCGCCTCGGTCAGCCCGCCGACGATGCACAGGTCGACTCGGCAGTAGTCGATCAGGTCGCTCTCGATGAGGTCCTGGAACGCCCACTTGCCGGCGTACTGCTCGCCGGCGGCGATCGGGATGCGCGTCGCCTGACGGAAGCGGCGCATGGCGTGGATGCTCTCCGAGCGCAGCGGATCTTCGAGGAAGAACAGCTTGTACGGCTCGAGGGCCGTCGCCAACTCGATCGCGTCCGAGGGATCGAGGCGGGTGTGGACGTCGAGGCAGATCTCGATCTCGTCCCCCAGCTCCCGGCGGACCGCCGCGACCCACTCGATGGCGTCGCGGATGGCCTGGCGCGGCTCCAGGACGCCCTCCCGCGACGGCAGGTGGAAGCGGACGAACTTCCAGCCGGCGGCGGTCGTCTCGCGGGCATGCTCCAGGAACTCGTCGAGCCCGTTGTCGCAGCGGTTGTGCGGGTAGCACACGACCCGGTCGCGCACGCGGCCGCCGAGCAGCTCGTACGTCGGCACGCCGAACTGCTTGCCGCGGATGTCCCAGAGGGCGATGTCGATCGCAGAGAGGGCCGACCCGACGACGTTGCCGGCCGGGAAGAACCCCCCGCGGTACATGACCTGCCAGAGATGCTCGATCCGCGAGGGGTCTTCGCCGACGATCTGCTCACGGATGTGGTCGAAGGCGCCGAGCAGGGCGCGGGCGCGGCTGCCGACGCCGGCCTCGCCGATGCCGGAGATGCCCTCGTCGGTGTCGACGACGCAGAAGACGAAGTTGCGGTTGTTGTAGGTGATCGCGAACGGCTCGATGCCGGTGATCTTCACGGCGCGCTCCTCCTGAACTGGCGCTTCGCCAGGCTAAAGATGGCGTGTTGTCGTCCCGAGCGAAGCGACGGGATCGCCGACATCCAGTCCGCGGCGATCTGTAGCTGGACTGACATATGGGAGCATGTGATCGGGCGAACTTCCCGCGGGAGAGGCGGGGGTCGAGGCGTGCGAGGCCGCGGATGTGGCGGCGTGCGAGGGCCCCGCGGCGCCGACGAGGAAGCGGCCTCGGCCGCTCGGCGCGGCCCGTGCAGAGCATACCCGCCCGGCCCTACCATCGCCGGGAGCGGCAATCCATTCCCTGGTCGCCGAGCGTATAAGTGGGCGAGATGCTCGCCATGGACGCGCGCCTGTGCATGCCGCCGGTCGACCGCTATACTGCGTCGCATGACCGGCCCGAGGCCGCTCCGGCCGTGGTGACGACCCTGGCGGGCGAGGATGAGCGAGCGCTGTCGGACGAGGCGCTCGCGGAGCGGATCGGCCGACGCGACGTCGCCGCCCTCGAGGCGCTCTACGAGCGGCACGCCCGGGCGCTCTTCTCGCTCGCCGTCAAGCTGCTCGACGACCACCACGCCGCCGAGGAGGTCGTCCAGGAGACGTTCCTCAAGCTCTGGCAGCGGCCGGAGACGTACGTGCCGCGGCGCGGCCGGCTGCTGCCCTGGCTGCTCGGTGTCACCCACCACCGAGCCGTGGACCGCCTCCGACGGCGGCGCCTGGAGCTCCGGCACAGCACCGGGCAGGCCGTCTTCGACGTGCCGGCCGGCACGCGCGATCCGTTCGACGAGGTGTTCGCCGGCCTGCGCGGCGAGGCGGTCGCTCGGGCGCTGCGGACGTTGCCGGAGGCGCAGCGCCGGGCCGTCGAGCTGGCGTTCCTGCGCGGATTGACCCACGTCGAGATCGCTGACTTGCTCGGCGAGCCGCTCGGGACGATCAAGACGCGCC
>JALYGH010000519.1 GCA_030777205.1 Chloroflexota bacterium | reverse complement strand
GCTTGAAGCGGTCAGCGGATGCCATGGCGAAGGAGCCTACGCCCGCGGAGCGGCCGGATGCCACTCTTCACCCGTGACCCAGGCTCCTAGCAGGGACGCCGGCGGCGTAACCCCGCGCTCGTCCTCGTCCAAAGGATCTGAGCCGACGGTGCCGGGTGGGCTGGACTGTCTCCGGCGTGGTCGGGCGCGTCGGCCGGCAGAGGCAGTTGATCGACGCCTGGAACGTGTACCCGCGCTGAGTGCCAGCCTGCACAGCGGCGGGTACGGGGTGCGGTCGCGGGCCGGCCTGCGCAGTCCTCGGTATGCCGATAGATCGATCGTCACGTATGCTGGTCCCGCGCGGCACATCTCCGCCGCGCGACCCGGGCGCGGCAGGCATCGTCGGGCGGGCCTGCCTGCCCTTGCCAGCACGTCGCCACGACGAAGGTCAGGTGCTGGCATCCCGAGCGGAGCGAGGGATCGTCCGGACCGCCCCGGTGGCGATGGGAGATCCCGCGTTGCTGGCGCTCCACAGGATGAGAGACACGGGGGCTCCTCGAGATGACAGGCAGGGAGAGTCTCTGGGATGACAGGACGTAACGCTCGGGACGACAGTCCAGGCACCGGGTCGACCGTCATTGTCACCGTGGCAGAGCGCTAGACTCGGGCTGCGAGGGGCGATCATGGCGCGGTCCAGGCTCAGAACGTGGCTGGCCCTCTCGGCAGCCATCCTGTCCGTCGCCTCGGTGCTGGCCGCCGCGCCCGCCACGGCGGCCACGACGGGCAACCAGGGCGTAGCGACGACAACACTGGCCGAGCACCTGCTGGAGACGCTCGCGGGGGCGCGGCGCTGGGTGCTCCGCGACGACCACCCGCTCGACGGGGACGCCCACGGACATGCATCGGGCTTCCTCTACCAGGTTGAGGCCGAGAGCGTGCTGGCGTTCGAGGACGGCACCGAGGTCACGCTGCGCGCGGGCGAGGCGGCCTGGATGCCGTGGGGAGTCGACCACCTGCACCGGCGGCCGTCGGGGACGCGGGGCGGGACGGACGTCGCGGCCGAGCACGTAACCGGGGCCGGCGACGGCGGTGGCGGGCCACGCATCTGGGCGTTCCTGCTCGAAACCGAGTCGGAGTCGCGGCGGCCGGGGGCGCGCTGGATCGCGCCCGACTTCCGCGGCCTCGGCGACGGCGCATACACAGCCCGGCTGGCCCGCGAAGTGTTCACTCCGGGTGCTGCCACCTCGCCGCGACGGCATGCCGGGCCGGAGCTGCTCTACTTCCAAGCCGGCCGCTGGGAGATCCGGGACCCGGCCGGGCGCGCCGTGGTCGACGGCGAGCGCGCTATCCTGGTCGATCCGCGCGTCCCGTATGCCCTCCGCAACGCCGGCGACCAGCCGGCCGGCCTGCTGCGGCTGTCACTCGTGCCGACCGACCGCCCGCCCGCGGAGGATCTCCCACCCGACGCCCTCGACGAGTAGGCGGCGCGCACCCCTTCGGTCATTGCGCGGCCCGGACGGGCGCCCCTACAGTGTGCGCATGCGCGTGACCCTACTCGGCACCGGCGCCTCGCACGGCATCCCGGTCATTGCCTGCGACTGTATCGTCTGCACGTCGGACGATCCGCGCAACCGGCGGACTCGGGCCTCGGCGCTCATCGAAGTCGGCGGGCGCACCCTGTTGATCGACACGACGCCCGAGCTGCGCTTCCAGGCGACACGGCACGGCATCCGCCGGGTCGACGCCATCCTCTACACCCACTACCACGCCGACCATACCCACGGCATCGACGACGTCAAGGCGTTCAACGCCGTCCTCGGCGAAGCCCTGCCCTGCTACGGGAACCAGAGCACCGCGGACGTGCTCGGCGCGCGGTTCGACTACGCCTTCGTCGGCACGCCATGGGTCGGGTTCATCCCGCACCTGACCTTCACCGTCGTCGATCGCCCGTTCGATCTGTTCGATATCCCGATCACCCCGGTCGAGCTGCAGCACGGGCGGATCGTCTCGACCGGCTGGCGGATCGGCAGCTTCGCCTACCTGACCGACGCGAATGCCATTTCGTCGGCCTCGCTGTCCCTGCTCGCCGGGCTCGACGTGATGGTGATCGACGGCCTGCGCGAGCGCCCCCACCCGACGCACTTCTCGATCCCGGAGGCCGTCGCCGTGGCGCGCGCGCTCGGACCGCGCCGCACGCTGCTAACCCACCTGACGCACGAAGTCGAGCACGCCACGGTCAGCGAGACGCTCCCGCCGGGCGTCGAGCTGGGGTACGACGAATTGACGTTCGAGCTGCCGGACCCGTAGCCTCGCCCGCCGTCGTCGAAGCCTGTCCGGGCCGGCCCCGTCAGCTCGGGCCGGGCTGTCGCGAATCTCCCGGGAGTCCTCGATGCCTGTATCGACCGCTGGGAAGGCGGGCTCTGCCTGGGCCACTATGCGCCTACGTGCTGTACTTGGTGCTGGCAGCCACCCAAGATCCCGCCCTGCCGGCCTTTGCGACGATCATGGTCGTGCTCGTTCTGCCCCTGACGGCCGTCACGCTCGCCATTGTCGCCGCCCGCGAGCTTCACCAGCGCCGCGCCCGCTCCACGCTCGTCCGGCCGAGCGATCGGCGGTAATTGGCCCGCGCGGCCAGCTCAGGGGCGGCGTCCCATCAGCCCGATCGCCTCGAAGCGGAGCACCGTCTCGCCGTGCTGGTTGTCCAGCTCTGCGCGGAACCGGACGACGCCGCGGTCCGGCTTGTTGCGCGACGGGACGCACTCAAGCACCGTGAACCGCCCCGTGAGCACGTCGCCCGGGCGGACCGGTCGGAGCCAGCGCAGCTCGTCCACCCCGGGCGAGCCCATCCCGGCCGAGTCCGCGAGCACCCCGTCCACGAGCAGCCGCATGCAGAGCGCGGCGGTGTGCCAGCCGCTCGCGATCAACCCGCCGTAGCTCGACTGCCTGGCCCACTCCGCGTCGATGTGGAACGGCTGGGGGTCGTACCGGCGGGCGAACTCGAGGATCTCCACCTCTGACACCTCGACGAGCCCGAGCCGGATCGTTTCGCCGGGGCTGAAGTCCTCGAAGTAGCGCAGCGGCACGCCGATACCTCCGACCGAGCGGGACGGCGCGACGCCGAACGTCCTCGCGGTCGCGGCGCCCGACCACATGACGGATTGTAATGGTGGTTGCCAGGGGGATACCTCAGCCGTTTGGCGTGAGCGCCGGCGCCGCGCCGGTGAGGCGCGGGGCGAGGCCGTCGGCCCAGGCGCGGATGGCGTCCCAGTCGCGCCAGCCGCCCTCCGGCGACTTCAGCACGTGGACCATGACCCAGCGCACGAGCGGATGGACGGCGCTGTAGTCCTTCTTCCCGGCGAACGCCTCGCAGGCCATCGGTTCCCTGATCTTCCGCAACGGCTCCAGGAAGCGGCGCGCCCGGTCGTGGTTGGCCGGCGTGTCGACTCGCAGGATCTCGCACAGGGCGAAGTGGGCGACAGGCAGGCTGGCGAGGGCGGGCCACCGGGCGGACGTCCCTTGATCGGATTGTGGAACGCTCACGACATCGGACACAGGGACGTCGATCACCCGCCGGGGGACACACGTCCCAATCCACGCAGCAACGTCGCCACGGGGATCAGCTCAATCTTGTCCAGGCCGTTGAACGACTCGGCCAGGGCCTTGTCGTACCTGTCGCGGCGCCAGTCGACGGAAGCGAGGCTCGGGCAGATCGACGCGCACGGCGTGGCGGTACCCGCCAAATGATCGCGACGAGCGCATGGGCGGGCAGGCCCCGCTGCGACTCCAGAAACTTGAGCACGCCCATCCCGGGCATCAGCAGGTCGAGCAGAATCAGACCGAGCACCTCGCGGATGTCGTCATCGTCATCCACGACCAGCAGGCGCATCGCTTCCCCTATCCGGGCGCCAGCCGCCCGCGTCGTCCGCCCCGAGCTCGCGCAGCACCCCTCCCCCCGCGCGCGCACCGGAGCGCGGAAGGCGAGGACGACGATGACGTGGATCAGTGCCCTCCCCCCGCGCGCGCACCGGAGCGCGGACGCCCTGGACTGGAGGGAGCATCTGGACATCCCCCACGCGGAGACTCTACACGCACCCTTGCGCCCCGACATGAGGGTGACGTCAGGGTGGGGTAAGCCGTGGCCAAGAGCGGGAGCGGAAGCGGGCGCGGGCCTTGGCCAGCACCGAGCTATTCGGTGGCCGCCCTTCCAGATCGTAGGCCGGGAATCAGATGACGGCCAGGGGCAACAGGCACGCCACGGCCAGCCGCCGCTCGCCGGTGATCCTGTCCAGCCTCCCCAGCGGCGCCTGCGTGAACGGCACCGCCGGGTCGACGCCCGGCTGCCCGCTGCGGCTTCGCGCGCCGTCAGGCGCCGCACGAAGCCGACGTCGGCCGCCGCCACGACGCGCAGCAGGTACTCCTCGGGCGCCCGCCCCTCGCGCGACACTCGACAGGACGGCGTCGGGACGAACGTCTTCCGCCCCGGCACGGCGACCGCACCGCCACGACGATCGACCTGGCCCCCATCAGCAGCGTACCGCCGTCCCGGCCCTCACCGGAGGAGTTCGGCAACGGGCCCCCAACGGTGGCATAGCGTGGGTCGGGGGATGGCGCGCCGGCTCGGCGCGGCCGATCGGGTCAGCGAGCAGCAAGCGCCGACTGTGAAGCGAGCGCTGCCGCGTCAGCCGGGCGCCGTGCCGGACGTGCGCGGCGGGCGGACGTAGGCGTCGAGCAGCTCGTCGAGGGCGGCGGCGGGGTCCGCGCTCGTACCGACGTGGACGGCCGAGGTCTGGATGATCGTGCTGCGCGGGGCGGTCAGCCAGTGGAAGCGGTCGGCAGGCGGCAGTGCGGCGAGCGGGCCGCCGGCCTCGTCGCCCGCGCAGATCGCCAGGAACGTCTCGAGGTGGCGCCGAATCAACTCGACGTCGGCCTCGGGCGCCAGCGCGTGGAGCCGCTCGGCGTCGAGCTCGATCCGCGCCCCGAGGAACCGTCGCTCGCGGGCGAACAGGACGACGCCCACGTTGACGCACTCGCCGCGGTCGACGCGCGGCACCACCCGGATGATCGCGTAGGTGTACCATGCGGTCGCCGCGTCACCGGGCGCACGCCCCACGATGGCGTCGGACGCGCCGTCAGTCGTCATCGCCGAGGCGGGGGGCGAGCCGCACCGGGCCGCGCCGCTGGCTGCGGAAGGCGATCGATGCCCGCCGGCGCAGCCCGTCCAGCCGCGTCCGAAGGTACGTCACGTATGCCGCCCGCTGGGTTGCCAGGTCCGGGAACAGGGCCTCGCCGCCGAGCCAGGCGGCGGGGGAGCTTCCAACGACGGACTTGATCACCGCGTCCGTCAGTCGCGGGCGCAGGTATGCGTCGGCCGCATCGAGGTCGCCGGCGAACGGCAGCAGGACATGGTCCTTGCTCTGGGGGAACGGTGAGTGGACGCAGTGACTGACCCGCATACCTTCCGATTGGGCAGGCACTCGCGCCAGCCACTCCCCTCGGTCATTTAGTCGTCAGGCTTGCTTGCCTGACGATGGTGCCCTCTATCGTAAGTCAACGCGAATCTGATCTGAAGCCTCATGGCACGCTGCGGTGCTGGTACGTGGTGACCGCTGCCCACCTGGCAAGCTGGTGAGGCGGTCAGTTCTATGCCGCAACGGCGGGCATACAAGCGCCGGCGCCGCGGACGCGCATAATTGAGCGTGGCATTGGACAGGCTCGTCGGTACACGCTACGTCGTCCCGCTGCGCGAGGGTGGGTCGCTGCCCGCCGTCGTCGAGACGGATCGGGGCGGGCCGTTCGTCGTCAAGTTCCGCGGCGCCGGCCAGGGCGCCAAGGCGCTCGTTGCCGAGCTGCTGGCGGCCGGGCTGGCGCGGGCGCTCGGCCTGCCGGTACCGGCGCCGGCCATCGTCACGCTCGGGGACGGCTTCGGCAGGAGCGAGCCCGACCCGGAGATCCAGGACGTCCTGCGCGGCAGCGTCGGCGAGAACTTCGGCCTGGCGTACCTGCCCGGCGCGCTCCCATTCGACCCGGCCGTCGACCGCGAGCTGTCGCCGGAGCTGGCCGCCCGGATCGTCTGGTTCGACGCCTACGCCACCAACGTCGACCGCACCGTCCGCAACACCAACCTGCTGCTCTGGCACGACCGGCTCTGGATGATCGACCACGGCGCCGCGCTGTACGTCCACCATCGCTGGGAGGGCTGGACGGGGCGGATCCAATCACCATTTCCTCAGATCAAGGACCACGTCCTGCTGCCGTTCGCCGGCGACCTCGACGAGGCAGACGCCGAGTTGCGCCCACGCCTCACCGACGAGATGCTGTGGGAGGTGATCAGCGATCTGCCGGACATTTGGCTGGGCGACGTGCCCCGCTTCTCCACGCTGGACGAGCATCGGCAGGCGTACCTGACTTACCTCTCAGAGCGCCTGCGCGGTCCCCGTCGCTGGCTCGAGGAGGCGATCGAGGCCCGTCGGCGTGGCCCCGAGCGGCTCGCCCCCCGCCTGACCCACCGGGTGGAGTAGCAGGCCCCGGGGGTGGTACAGCTATTTTGGGCAGTGGTGCGAGTGTGCCACGGCCCGAACGTCCGTCGCGGCTCCAGGCCGGCCGGACACGTCCCCGTCGTCCGGACCCTACACCGCCCGCAGGTCAGGGCGTACTGCCAGCCCTCGAGCACCACCGGCGCGAACGACGGTAGGTCGGTCACCCGGCTCCACCCCGCCGATCCGCTCTGGATCGCGGCCGGCTGGCTGGCGCTGGTCGGCTCGGCGGGCTGGACGCTGGGCGTGACCGTCGGGGCGCTGGCGCCGTTCGCGGCGGCCGAGAGTCTGGTCGGGCACGTCGCCATCGGCGCGGCGTCGGCCGCGCTGGGGCTCGGGGCGGGCGCGTTCCTGGTCAATGCGGTCCGCGTCGGGCGACACTGGTTCGGGC
>JALYGH010000518.1 GCA_030777205.1 Chloroflexota bacterium | reverse complement strand
GCGCGGCAGCGTACGGCGGCGTTCGTCCGCGCGCACCCCGACCTCGTCCTGGTCGTCGGCCTGATCCTCGTCGCGCTGGTCCTGCGGGGCCTGTTCGCGTTCCGCGCCCCGCTCTTCCTCCGCCGCGACAGCATCGCCTACTTCCAGACCGGCTACGAGCTGGCCAACGGGATGGGATTCGACCTGCCGCTCCGACGCACGCCGCTCTACCCGCTCTTCATCGCCGGCGTGGTTTGGGCGTTCGGCGAGGACTTCCGCGGGCTGGCGCTCGCCCAGCACCTGCTCGGACTGGTCACGGTGGCCGCGACGTACTGGCTCGGTGCCGTGCTATTCGGGCGCCTGGCGGGCGCGCTGGCCGGGCTGCTGGTCGCCCTCTCGGCGCCGCTCCTGATCTAGGAGCACTACATCCTGGCCGAGCCACTGTTCATCCCGCTGCTGACGCTCGGCCTGCTGCTCGTCGTCCGCGCGATGCAGCGCCCACAGGCCCGCCTGTACGTCGCGGGCGGCGTGCTCCTGGCGCTCGCGGCGCTCTCACGGCCGATCGGCCAGGCGCTGCTGGCAGTCGCCCCGCTCGCGATCCTGGCCCAGACGCGGAGCCTGCGCGCCTCGGTGCGGCCGGCCGCGCTCGTCCTGGCCGGATTCGCCCTGGTGCTGATCCCCTGGACGGTCCGCACCTCGGTCACCACCGGCCGCGTCGGCGGGGTCGGGGCGCTCGGGCAGACCCTGGTCGGGCGCATCATCCGCCACGACGAAGGGTTCGTCATCCCGAGTCCCGACAGCCCGAGTCGCTATACGGACCAGCGCCAGATCGAGGTGCGGCGGCTACTCCTGACCCAAATGGCCCGCGACGCCCGCCCGAGCGCGATCAACCACCGCATCCGGACGGTATTCGGGCTCTCCGAAGCCGAGGCGAACGCGGCGATGCAAGCCGTCGCGCTGGAGATCTTCGTCGACCAGCGCGGCCGTTACGTCGAGGGGACGCTCGCCAAGTTCCGCCGCCTGCTGGTCGGAGCGGACGAGCGGCTGCGGGCCCACTGGGGGTCCCGCAAGGACGGCGAGCTACGCGACGCCTGGATGAGCGAGCCGACGATCGCGCACCTGTACGCCCCGCCCAGTGTCGTCGAGGAGCGCGAGTACCCAACCGCCGAGGCGGCGACGCGGATCTTCCAGCCGCACGCCTGGCGGTTCCTCCTTATCCCCCTGGTGCTGCTCGGACTGGGGCGGGGACTGGTGCGCGGCCCGCGCGACCCGACGGTGCTGCTCCTGCTGACCGTGCTAGCGCTCGTCTTCCCGAGCGCGGCGCTGGTCGGCTACGTGCCGAGGTACCGCTACCCGGTCGATCCGCTGCTGGCCGTCTTCGCCGCCGGCGGGGTCGTGGCGCTCATCGGACTG
The DNA here is from genome assembly GCA_030777205.1 of Chloroflexota bacterium. Classification (GTDB taxonomy): domain Bacteria; phylum Chloroflexota; class UBA6077; order UBA6077; family JACCZL01; genus JALYGH01. The sequence continues at coordinate 4,198 of JALYGH010000518.1, read as the reverse complement.
GCGCGGCTGGCCCGGCGGCGGCGCGCCTCGGACGACAAGCGCCGGGATGTTGCGTCGGCGATGGCCTGACGTCGGCGACCCGGCCGAACGGGAGGGCAGCATGACGCGGGGCAACACGGGCACCGGCCGCCCCTCCGGATCCCGCAACGCCTGGGACGCGAGCCTCTACGACGGCTCATTCGCGATCATCAGCCAGCTCGGTGCCGGTGTCCTGGAGCTGCTGGCGCCCCGGCCCGGAGAGCGGATCCTTGACCTCGGCTGCGGCACCGGCCAGCTCACTGCCGGGATCGCCGCGGCCGGGGCCGACGCGATCGGCGTGGACGCGGCCCAGTCGATGGTCGAGCGCGCCCGCGCGCAGTTGCCGGGCTTGCGGTTCGTCGTCGGGCGCGGCGAGTCGTTCGCGCTCGACGCCGCGGTCGACGCGGTCTTCTCGAACGCCGCGCTGCACTGGATGTTCCCGCCGGAGCAGGTCGTCGCTCGGATCTTCGTTCGCGACGGCCACTGGCTCGCCGACTACCGCCGCCTCCGCTTCGTTGCGGTCAAGCCGTGGTAGCGGCGCGCTGCCGCCGCGCGCCGCCCTCTTCCACGAGCGTTGACCTTCCGATACACTGTGGCTTACGAGACGGCCCGACTGCGCGAGTGAGCGTTAACGTCGGGCTGCTACGATCTCGCGGCGGGTGCACCGGCGCGCACGCCGACCATGGCACTCACCGCCGGAGCACCGGACAACTGTCGTCGGACCGGTGCTCGGGGCGCCCATCACGTGGTAGCTGAGGGTGGAGTGACTCGACAGGCGGCGCGGGGTGGGCGATCGCACCCGTGCGGGATGCTATGGCGCGGGCACTGACGGCTGACGGCCGAGCGATCCGGCCCGGGCGCTCGCGGTTCCAGCGCGAGTGGCGTGACTGGCTCCTGTTCGTCGCCCTGGTCGGCCCGAACCTGGTGCTGTTCGGGCTGTTCAATTATCGCCCGCTGCTCTACAACGCCTGGCTCAGCCTCCACGGGTGGGACTTCCTGTCGCCGGTCATGATCTGGGTCGGGCCGGAGAATTACGTCGAGGCGTTCACCGACCCCGAGTTCCACCGCATCCTGCTGAACACGGTCGTCTTCACCGGTGGGGCGGTTCTCTCGACGCTCGCGTTCGGGCTGGCGCTGGCCCTGCTGCTGAACCAGAAGCTCATCGGGCGGAACGCCGCGCGCAGCGTCCTGTTCTCGCCGTACATCCTCTCCGGCGCCGCCGTCGCCGTGATCTGGGTGTACATCTTCGACCCGAACTATGGCCTGATCCGCAACCTGATCGGGCCGCTCGGGCTCGTCGCGCCGAACTGGCTGCGAGACCCGTTCTGGGCGATGCCGGCGGTCATCATCGTGTACGTCTGGAAGACCGTCGGCTACTCGCTGGTGATCTTCCTGGCCGGCCTCCAGGCGATCCCCCGGGAGCTGTACGAGGCGGCCGCGATCGACGGGGCGAACGCCTGGCAGCGCTTCCGCAACGTCACCCTGCCGGGCCTCGCGCCGATCACCTTCTTCCTGCTCGTCACCGGAGTCCTGCTCACGTTCCAATCGTTCGACATCATCCACACCCTGACGCGCGGCGGCCCGATCAACGCCACCAACACGCTGATCTACTATCTGTACGAGCAGGGCTTCGTCGGGTTCAAGGCCGGGCGGGCCGGCGTGGCGGCGGTCGTCATCTTCGTGATCCTCTTCACCATCACCGTGATCCAGTTGCGCTACCTCGAGCGCCGGGTCACCTACTCCTGAGGCGGCGGTCGACGGCATGGCGACGATCGAGCAGGTCAGGACCCGTGAGCAGGCGAGCGCCCGCGGCGGAGCGCTCGCGCCCGGCCAGGGGTGGCGCATCGCCGGCTACGCCGCGATGGTCCTCGCCGTCGCGATCATCGGCGTGCCGCTGCTCTGGATGGTCTCGGCCGCGTTCAAGGAGACGCGCGAGATCTACGTGATCCCGGCCACCTGGATCCCCCGCGAGCCGACGCTGGCCAACTTCCCGCGCGCGTGGCAGGCCGCCCCTTTCGGCCTCTACTACCTGAACACGACGATCGTGACCGTGATCGGCGTGCTCGGCAAGCTCATCCTCGGCTCGCTCGCGGCGTACGCGCTGGCGGTGCTGAGCTTCCCATTCAAGAACGTGATCTTCGCCCTGATCCTGGGCGCGATCATGGTCCCGCCCCAGGTCCAGATCATCCCGAACTACCTGCTCTTCGCCGACCTCAACCTGGTGAACACGCTCGCCGCGCTGAGCGTGCCGCACATCCCGACGGCGATCGGGACGTTCCTGCTCCGCCAGGCGTTCCTGAGCGTGCCGCGCGAGATTCTGGACGCCGCCAGGGTGGACGGGGCCGGGCACGTCCGGCTGCTCTGGACGATCATGCTGCCGCTGTCGCTGCCGGTCGTCGTGACGTTCACGCTGCTCGCGACGCAGGACGTCTGGAATGAGTTCCTCTGGCCGATCGTCATCACCAACACCGCGAACATGCGGACGCTGCCGATCGGGATTTTCTGGCTGCTGGACCAGGAGGGCAACACCCAGTGGGGTGTGGTGATGGCCGGGGCGATCTATGTGATCGCGCCGCTGATCGCCGTGTTCCTCTGGGCCCAGCGGCACATCGTCGAGGGTATCGCCGCCGGCGCGATCAAGGGATAGCGCCGGCGGATGCTCGCTCCGTGACTTCGATCCCTACGCCCAGCGGTTCCCGCGCAGAGGAGGAAGGACCATGCTCAGATCGACGCGCCGCGACGTGCTGAAGCTGCTCGGTGGGGCGGCCGGCATCACCCTGCTGAGCGCCTGTGGCCAGGCGCCGGCAGCCGCGACCAAGACCGAGACGAAGCCCGCCGACGCCCAGCCGGTCGCCCCGGCCGCCCAGCCGGCCGCGACCAAGCCGGCCCAGTCGAAGCCGGCCGCCCAGGCGCCGGCTGCCGTCGCCAAGACCGGCTCGACCGTCAACATCGTGTACTGGGGCTCGTTCAGCGGTAACCTCGGCGACGCTGAGCAGGAGGTCGTCAAGCGGTTCAACGACAGCCAGAAGGACGTCCAGGTCGAGTACCAGTTCCAGGGCAGCTACGAGGACACCGCCCAGAAGCTGACCGCGGCGCTCCAGGCACGCCAGGCGCCGGACGTCTCGCTGCTGTCGGACGTCTGGTGGTTCAAGTTCTACCTGAACAAGACCCTCGCCCCGCTCGACGAGTACGTCAGGAAGTACAACGTCAAGCTCGAGGACTTCCAGGATCCGCTGATCAACGAAGGCATCCGCAAGGGTACGCTCTACTGGGTGCCGTTCGCCCGCAGCACGCCGATCTTCTACTACAACAAGCAGGCGTGGCAGGAGGCGGGGCTGCCGGACCGCGGCCCGGAGACCTGGGACGAGTTCCAGACCTGGGTGCCGAAGCTGCTCAAGAAGGACGGGTCCGGCAACGTCAGCCGCTACGCCTTCGCCCACCCCGGCGCGGCCAGCTACATCGCCTGGTTGTTCCAGGGCGTGATCTGGCAGTGGGGCGGCGCCTACTCCGATCCGGACTTCAAGATCCGGATCGCCGAGACGCCCGGCGTGCAGGCCGGCGAGTTCTACCGCGCCACGACGATGGAGGGCTGGGCGAGCACGCCGGCCAACCTCGACAACGAGTTCCGCGGCGGCGTCGCGGCGTCGATCATGGGCTCGACGGCCGGGCTGGCCGGCCACGAGGCGAACTCCCAGTTCCCGGTCGGGACGGCGTTCCTGCCGAAGGGGCCGGCCGGCTTCGGCTGCTGCACCGGCGGTTCGGGTCTGGCGGTCATCCAGGCGCCGAACGCCTCGCCGGAGAAGCAGGAGGCCGGGTTCAAGTTCATCGAGTTCGCGACGAGCACCGAGACGACCGCGTTCTGGTCCCAGAACACCGGCTACATGCCGGTCCGTAAGTCGGCGGTCGAGGGTCCGATGCAGTCGTTCTACGCCGAGAAGCAGAACTTCCTGACCACGATCAAGCAGCTCCCGCTGACCAAGCCGCAGGATGCCGCGCGGGTGTTCATCCCGAACGGCGACCAAATCATCGGCAAGGGCCTGGAGCGGATCACGATCCAGAAGGAGCCGGCCGAGCCGGTCTGGAAGGACGTCGCGGCCACGCTGGAGAAGGAGGCCCAGGCGGTCGTCCGCCAGCTCAAGGCCGTCGAGGGGTAGATCGGGACGGGAGATCCGGGCTCGGG
>JALYGH010000517.1 GCA_030777205.1 Chloroflexota bacterium | reverse complement strand
GACCAAGGCCACGACACCAGACGGCCCAACGCCAGGGGGCGGTGGGTATGGTACGATGGCAGCAGCCCACCAGATCGCGGGGAGGAGCGCGGCCGATGAGCAGCACGCCCGTGACTTTGTACTCGGCCGACCGAAAAGTCCCTCCGCCCACGCCCGTGACCTTCGAGGAGTTCATGGAGTGGGCCGACGAGGACAGCCGCTCGGAGTGGGTGGACGGGGAGATCATCGTCATGGCACCGAGTAACCTGGGCCATCAAGACCTCCTCGGCTTCCTGTACAAGTTGCTCGACGACTTCGTGCGGGCGCATCGACTCGGTCGCGTGTTTCTGGCCGGGGTGCTCATGCGCCTGGCGACTCGCCCGAGCGGGCGCGAGCCGGACGTCCTCTTCGTCGCCAATGCCCATCTAGATCGCCTCCGCGAGACGTACCTCGACGGCCCGGCTGATCTCGTCGTGGAGATCGTGTCGCCCGACAGCGTCGAGCGCGACCGCGTCGAGAAGCTTGGCGAGTACGAGGCCGCCGGGATCCCGGAGTACTGGGTGATCGACCTGCCGAGGAAGGAGGCGCTGTTCTACCAGCTCCGAGAGGATGGGCGGTATCGTCTCGTGCTCCCTGACGACCGTGGTGTCTACCATTCGTCGGTCCTCGAAGGGTTCAGGCTTAAGGTGAGCTGGGTCTGGCAGAGTCCGCTGCCCGACGCGCGGGAGGTCGCCAGTCAGCTCGGGGCCTGACAGCGCTTTCGGCCATCGACCCCCACCGCCCGAACCCGCTCGACGTCGAGGCGCCGGATGGGCTGGCAGGCATTCGGCCGGTGAGTCGCGGTCGGAGCGGATCTATCCCCGCTCGCGCAACCGGCGCAGGAACGGACGGATCAGGCTCGTCTGGCGGGCCTCTTCGAGCAGGAAGGCGTCGTGGCCGTACGACGAGCGCAGGTTGCGGTACGTCACGTCCGCCCCGTTCGCCGCCAGCGCCCCGACCAGCTCTCGCGACTGGGCCGGCGTGTACAGCCAGTCCGAGCTGAACGACAGCACCAGGAAGCTGGCCCGCGCCCGCGCGAACGCCCGCTCTAACGAGCCGCCGCCGAACTGGGCGGCCAGGTCGTGGTAGTCGATCGCGCGGGTGATCACCACGTACGAGTTCGCGTCGAAGCGGCTCACGAAGCTTGCGCCCTGGTAGCGTAGGTAGCTCTCCACCTCGAATTCCGGCGAGAGGTCGTAGCTGTACCGGTCCTTGCCTTGCAGCCGCCGCCCGAACTTCTGGGCCATCGACTGGTCGCTCAGGTACGTCACGTGCCCGACCATTCGCGCCACCGCCAGCCCGCGCGCCGGCGGCTCGCGGTCGTAGTAGTCGCCACCCCGCCAGTTCGGGTCGACCATGATCGCCTGGCGGCCAATCTCGTTGAACCCGATTCCCATCGCCGGCAGCCGCGCCGTCGTCGCGATCGCGATGCAGCCCTTCACCAGATCGGGATACGCCAGCGCCCACTGGAGCGCCTGGCTCCCGCCGAGCGAGCCGCCGGCCACCGCCAGGAGTCGTTCGATCCCGAGGTGGCGCAGCAGCTCGCGCTGGGCGTTCACCATGTCGCCGACCGTCACCAGTGGGAAGCGCGAACCGTACGGACGGCCCCTCGCCGGGTCGAGCGAGCTCGGCCCGGTCGAGCCGCGGCAGCTCCCGAGCACATTCGAGCAGATCACGAAGTACTTTCGGGTGTCGAAGGCCTTGCCCGGGCCGATCATCCCGTCCCACCAGCCGAGCCCGCCTCGCCGGCGGACGCCCTTCTCATCGGCGCCGACGCCGTCGACGGCGCTCGGGGCGTTCGGGTCGGTGCTCCAACCGGCCGCGTGTGCGTCCCCGGAGAGGGCGTGGCAGGCCAGGATCGCGTTGCCACCGTCCGGCGCCAGCTCGCCGTACGTCTCGTAGGCGATCGTCACCGGTCCGAGTGCCGCCCCACTCTCCAGTCTCAACGGCCGCTCGGCCGAGCCGAAGGTGAACGACCTCGTCTCGACGACGCCGGCCGAGCCGGCGGTCGGCGGGAGCGGTCGGCGTGTCGTGGGGCGCAAGGATGGACGGTCGAGGAGTGGCTGCTGCACGGCGAGGTCGCTACGCGCCGAGCGAGGGCAGGCACTCGCGGAGCACATCCAGGAGCAAATCCTTCGCCTCGGCGAACGCGGCGCCGGCCGTGGTGACGGCCGGCAGGCCCGCGATGCGGGCCTGGACCCGGCGGTCCTTTACGGGGTCGGAGACCGCTATCAGCGAAACGTGCACGCTCATCGTGCAGGTTATCGCCCGGCGGACCAATGCGGGACAAGCTACCCGATCACTCGACGTGGCCGGCGGCCGAGCCCGTCCGCTGCGCCGGGCAACCCGCCGAGTCAGCCCGACGCGGAGGCTCCGGTCGCCGCTGGCGCTTCGATCGCCTCGACGGCGTCGCCCAGTCGGATGGTGCCGCCGACAAGGATGTTCGCGCGCAGGCCGGCGCGGTGGACGAGCGGCTCGTTGACCGGCTTGCCGGTCAGCTCCTCCAGGTACGCGCACGGCTCGCAGATCCTCACGCCCACGCACTCCACCTCGCCGATTCGGAACCGCCGACCGATCAAGCCAAGCAGGCGGATGCCGCGCGTCACGATGTTGCGGCGGGACTCGACCGGCGTCAGCTCGATGCCGCGCTCGGCCCGCAAGCGATCGAGCTCTTCGGCCTCGATGAGCGTGACCTCGCGCCCGCCGCCCTCCGAGGGACGATCCGAATAGTAGCCGAGCCGATCGGAGTAGCGGTCGCCGAGCAGCCCGCGCCCGGCAACGGCCGTGACCTCGGATTGGGATACCATCGGCTGGCCCGCGCTCGGCGTCGTGAAGATGCCTTCGACCGCCCCACTCATCGCCTGACCTCCACCATGGATTGGGCCAGTGTAGCAGGCGCTTCGGTCCGATGTCCCGGGTAAACATCGGCCCTTCAGACCCTACAAACCGGGAGTGTACCTCCCGAGCTCCGGGGCAGGGGACACCGGGACAGCAGCTTCACGAGCGGCTCGATCGGCGCTCGGGTGGACCGTCGGCGCGTAGCCGGCCCGGATCGCGGCGACGATCGAGGGCGGCGTCAACACCACGACCACCATATCGGACGGCCCGCACTGGGGAGGACCGTACCCCGCGAACGACCACCGACGGAGGTATCCGCGCCAGACGAGCAGCGGGGCGTCCGGCGCGGCATCGAGGATGACCAGCGCGCCGTCCGGCAGCTCACCAATCGGCGAGCGCCAGGTCCGCCGGCGCGCGGCTCGGCCGGTCCCCTCGACGCGCTCGGCGTGGAGCACGCGGTCGATCTCGGCGACTCGCCCGGTCGGAGCCGGCCCGTGCTCGGGGTTCCCCGCGCGCCAGGCGGCGCGGAATCGCAC
>JALYGH010000516.1 GCA_030777205.1 Chloroflexota bacterium | reverse complement strand
GCTCGCCGACGCCGACGCCTGGGCGCGCGACATCACCCCGGCGGCCGTGCTTCACCAGATCGGCAGCCCATTCGCCCCGGACGATCAGCCCGCCCAGGAACTCGACCATGCCGCATGAGCTCTCAGGAAGCATTTAGCTGCTTCCTGGCGGCCTGGTGTCAGAGCCAGTATGGGCTGGGGCGGTGACGGGCCGAGGTCGTGCGGGCCAGCCAAGAGGTCGGCCTCGAGGGGGACGTGCTCAGGTCGTGACGCGGAGCGGGCGTTGCGCGCCGGCTACCATCCGCGTGGCAACCGGGGCCATCAACAGCAGCGCCAGCGCCGCTCCGGCGCCGAACGCGGCCGGCGCCCCGATGTACGTCGTCGCCAGGCCGAGCCAGAGCGCCCCGAGCGGGTTCGTGCCGATGCAGACCGACAGGATGCCGAGCACCCGGCCGCGCGCCCGCTCGTGTGCCGAGAGCAGGATGATGGTGCTCTGCATCGTGCCGAAGCCGGCATCCCCGAGGCCGATCACGAACTGGATCAAGAGCGATAGCTCGTAGCCCGGCGAGAACGCCTGGAGCACGACCATGACCCCGCTGAGCATCGAGCCGCCGACGAATACCTGGCGGTGGGCCGTGAAGTCGCGCCGGGCGGCGATCCAGAGGGCCGCGACGAGCGTCCCGAAGCCGCCGGCCGCCACGAGCAGGCCCAACTGCTCCGGCCCGACGTGGAGGACGTCGCGGGCGAAGACCGGCATGATCTGCTGGTAGGGGAAGACGAGGAAGTTCATCCAGACCGTGATCAGCAAGACGCCCAAGATCGCCGGCTGGCTCCGCGCCTCGGCGAAACCGGACGCCAGGCTGCCGACGATCGACTCTCCGGTCCCGCCCGGCGCCGGCAGCGCCACTCGCCGCACGAGGGTCACCGTCAGGAACAGCGCGGCGCCGTACAGCAGGGCCAGGATCAGGTAGGCGGCGGCCGGGCCGATCCGCGCCAGGAGTACTCCGCCGAGCAGCGGCCCGATGATCTTCGTGCCCTGCATCGAGACGCTTTCCAGCGAGACGGCATTGGTCACGCGCTTCGAGCCGACCAGCGTGAACAGCACCGCGCGGCGGGACGGGAAGTCGACCGCCCAGGCGATCCCAAGCACGGTTTCGAGGACGATCAGGTGCCACAACTCGCCGACGCCGGCCCCGAACAGCAGGGCCAGCATCAGCGCCACGACCAGATTGACGCACTGGACGCCGACGATCAGCCGGCCGCGGTGGAAGCGGTCGATCAGGAGGCCGGCGAAGAGTCCGAGGACGATCATCGGCGCGAACCGGCAGAACGCTGCCAGCCCGACCATGAACGGCGAGCCGGTCAGGCTGTAGGCGAGCCAGCCGAGGACCAGGAAATCGAGCCAGCGGCCGACGTTGACGAACAGCCCAGCTAGCCAGAGGCGTCGGAAGCGCGGCTCATGCAAGGCGTCGAGCGCGGCCCAGCCGCGCGTGGTCCCGCCATCCGACGCGGGCGGCCCGGTCGGAATCTTTTCGGACTCGTCCCGCGCGGGCGCCGCGTCGGCGTGGCGACCGGTCGGAGTGGCCACCCCGTCCTCCCCTTCTGCAAGGGGAGATGGTAACCGGTGGGCGGCGTGGCGGGCACGCCGCCCGAGCGATCGACCGACCGCGCGGCGACGTTGTTGATCATGTCTATCGGGATTGTTATCATCCCGGCCACAGACTTTGAAATGGACGAGGAGGGGACACAGATGGCCGAGAACGGCTACGCGCACCGTGAGGTGCTGGTCGAGACCAGTTGGGTGGCCGAACACCTGAATGACCCGAACATCCGGCTCGTCGAGGCCGACGAGGACATCCTGCTCTATGAGCAGGGGCACATTCCGGGCGCGGTCAAGCTCGACTGGCATGTCGACGTCCAGGACCCGCTCAGCCGCGACTTCGTCGACAAGGCCGGCTTCGAGCGGTTGATGTCCCGCTGGGGCATCGCCAACGACACGACCGTCGTCTTCTATGGCGACCGGAACAATTGGTACGCCGCCTACAGCTTCTGGCTGTTCAAGTATTACGGTCATGAGAAGGCGCTGATCATGAACGGCGGCCGGGCCAAGTGGCTCGCCGAGGGCCGCGCGACCACCCGCGAGGTGCCGTCCTTCCCGCCGACCCAGTACACGGCGAAGGAGCCGGACGCGAGCATCCGCGCCTTCCGCGACGACGTCATGCAGACGCTCGGCAACCCGTCCTTCGCGCTGGTCGACGTCCGCTCGGTCCCCGAGTACACCGGCGAGAAGCTCCACATGGAGGGCTACGAGC
>JALYGH010000515.1 GCA_030777205.1 Chloroflexota bacterium | reverse complement strand
TAGAACAGCTTCGGCTCGAACGTCTTCCGCCCCAGCACGGCGACCGCACCTCCACACGATCGGACTGGCCCCCGTCACCAGCGTACCACCGCCCCGGCCCCGACCGGAAGAGTTCGGCAACAGGCCCCACGCATGCGCCCACACGCTCGGGCATCGTATCCTCGATATGACTTGACCGACACGCCTTCCCAGCATCTGATCACGAGAGCGAATTTGGAACGGCTTTAGGGCTTCGCTGCCACTCGGCCGAGTTTAGTTCGGGCACCGGGCGACTACCGCCATACGCGTCAGCTCCACGATGGGCATGCCGCCACCGGAGAAGAGGCCATGTTTTCTCACCGGCTCGTTACCCGGCCCACCGCAGCCCGCACAATCCGCGAGCAAGCGACCGAACTGGCAGCGCGCACGCCGCCTCGTGATCACCTCAGCAACGGCGAGGAATTGGAATACCGCCGGCCTCTGCCGCCCCTCGACAACGGGGACCTGAGCTACATCGCCAACTACTCCAAGGGGCTACCGCACAACGCTCTCGGCGAAGTTAACCAGACTGCCTACCGCAGCTTGCTCCGTGCCTTCTACAGCGGGGATCCCGATCATTTCGAGCAGATCCTCCTCGATTTCGGCCTGGCCGGTACTCGGCGGCTGACCAATCCGCAGGCAGGCCTGGCCTTCGACTTGGAAGGACCCGATGCGCAGGCCGTCACGATGCCGCCCGCGCCACGGATCGACAGCCCGCAGAACTCGGCCGAGATGGCCGAGCTCTACTGGATGGTCGTCTGCCGCGACGTGAACTTCAATGACTACTCCATCGATCCGCTCGTCGCATCCGCGGCGCAATCGTTGTCCGCACCGTCGGCGGGGGGCGAGTTCACGGACTTTCGCGGGCCGAAGGTGGGGGCATTGGTCACGCCGGCAACGATCTTTCGAGGCGTGACACGAGGCGATCTCGCGGGTCCGTACGTCTCACAATTCCTGCTGAAGCCGATCCCGTATGGGACGCTCGAGATCAGCCAGCAGCAGAAGTCGGGGCCGGCGGGCGACTTCCTGACCACGTTTCCGGCGTGGCTGGCGACCCAGAATGGCTTCAACACGATCGTGCCGACCCCAACCGGCCCGAATCGGTTCATCAGCACCTTGCGCGACCTGGCCAACTACGTCCACTTCGACGCGCTGTACGAAGCGTACCTGAATGCGTGCTTGATCCTCCTCGGCATGAGGGCGCGCTTTGATCCCGGCAATCCCTATGTGCGTTCGCGCACGCAGGAAGGTTTTGGTACCTTCGGTCCCCCGCATATCCTCAGCCTCGTCACCGAAGTGGCCACACGGGCCCTGAAGGCCGTCTGGTTCCAGAAGTGGGGCGTGCATCGGCGGCTGCGGCCCGAAGAGTTCGGGGGGCGTCTCCACGTTCACATCCAGGGGGTCGGGGCCACACCACCGGGCCGATACCCGATGATCGATGGCGAGATTGTGGCGTCCCTGACTGGCGGCATGCTCAGTCCACATTTTCCCGCGGCCGGCACCTACCTCCTGCCGCAGGCATTCCAGGAAGGCGCGCCCACCCATCCTGCCTACGGTGCCGGGCATGCCACCGTGGCTGGCGCGTGCGTGACCATCCTCAAGGCTTGGTTCGACGAGTCGTTCGTTCTCCCGAACCCCGAAGTGCCGGACCCGACGACCGGCAGTACGTCTCTAATCCCGGCTCCCGCGGGTACGCCGCCACTCACCGTCGGCGGGGAGCTGAACAAGCTTGCGGCGAACATCTCCTTGGGCCGCAATGCTGCAGGCGTACACTGGCGCAGCGACTACACCGAGTCCATCAAGCTGGGTGAGGAGATCGCGATCGGGATCTTGAGGGAACAGCGGCTGACCTACAATGAGGACCATTACCTGTCGCTGACCAGATTTGACGGGACGGCGATCACGGTCTGAGGAGGGTCGGCTCAGTTCGCAGGCTGGCAGAGCCGCGACAGTTATCAAGCTTCGGCGTGGCTAGAGCGTGAGGTGTCCTAGCCATCGCCGACTGCAGTTGGAGGGGACCGATGCAAGCAGAGCCGGATCCTCGGATTAGGGCCTACCGAGCAGAGGCTGACCGCCTCCAAGAGCTGCTTGACATAGTCAACCGCTTTTCCGAGCTGCCCGCCCCGAACGTGACCGGCGACGCGAGGCGCTTCCCACGACCGGCGCCCCAAGACGAGCTCGCGGCGCAAGGGCTCACCTTTCTGCGCGAGGATATCGCCCGGGCAGTCGCGGTGCTCAACGCAACTGCCACCGTACTAGAGCGTCAGGGCGAGATGCCAGACGTCACCGTGCCAGACGAATTGCTGAGGTACGTGGAACAGCGTTACCGCTTCCAGCCGCGGCCACCGGGTCAACAGACCGAGGGAACTACGACCCCGACGTCGGAAGGTCCAGAGCCTGAGACGAGCCAGCCGTGACGGTGTTCGAGCAGCGCGAGTGGGATTCCCGATGCCTGGGCTCCTGGGCGGGCACGGGGTCCCACATTCGCCGTGGCTATGACTACGGGCGTGGCCGGAGCCGCTTTCGGGACTATGGCGATGACGACATCGCAGAAGCTGGCGGTGGAGCCGTCGCTGGAGGAGTGGCCGGCGTATTGCTCGCGGGCTCGTCGTGCTGGTCGCGCGTCTCGAAGGCGGGGTGGTCCGGACCAGGCTAGCGATCCTTGACATGCGGAGGAGGGCGGGACGAGCACAACCTGGGACAGCCGGGCCGAGTTCTCTGTCGCGGTCAGCCACCGCGGCCAAGCTACAGGCGGGCGAAGACCAAGAGCGCGGCCAGCGCGACGAGCCCTCCGATCACGAGGACCTGATCACCCAAGACAACGCCCAGCGCGTCGTCAGCAGGCTCATGACGTAGCCTGTCAGGATGAGGCACCTCGTCCATCGTTCCTGGTCCACGCCAGTCTCAACGGATGATGCCGACGACGGACAATTGCCGCGGCGGCACGGGACAGGCTCAGCGCCATCACGCGCATGCGCCCAAGCTATGGTGCGTGATGCGGTCGGCCCCGCCGACCGCGCGGAGGTCGCGTCCCGTTCTCCGGGGCGCGTGCCCCTGCTCATCCCGGGCTCTGGCAATTACCGAGGCTGCTCGAGCAGCGGGCCGCCAGCCGCTCCGCGAACTCGCCCGACATCCGTCGGACTACCACGCCGGCGCCGCCCTCGATCAACGACGCCATCCGCCCCGATACCTCGACCGTTCCGTCGATCGCCACGCTCGAGCCGCGCGCGCCCGGCCCGGGCGTCACGCCGAACCGCGCCGTCGACTGCATCCGCGTGCCGCCGATGGTGTCCTTGCCGCGGGCCGTCACGCGCCCCTGGCGCGCCGCCGGGTCCAGCTCCAGGTTCGCTCGGGCGCGGAACGTGACGCGGGTCGGGCCGAACTTGACGACCACGCTGGTGTCCAGGGAGCCGTCGTCGTCCTGACCGACGATGCTGGCCCCCGGCACGCAGCCGACGACCGCGTGGGGGTCCGAGAGCACGGCCCAGACCTGGTCCGGCGCGGCCGGCACGTCGAACCGCTCGTGGATCTCGATCATCTAGACGTCCTCGCCGAACCAGAGCCGGCTGTACGGCACGCTCACGACGCTCCGCGAGACCCTGATGTCCAGCACCATCGGGCCGTCCCCGGCCAGGAACTCGTCGATGCCGTCCTGGACGTCCTCGAGGGTCCGCGCCTGCTTCCCGCGGCAGCCGAACGCGCGCGCCACCACGCCCAGGTCCGGCGTCGGGATGGCCGAGGCCCGGGCGTCCATCTTCTTGGACACGAACTTTTGGTACTCGGCGCCCAGCGCCTCGTCGTTGAACACGGCGACCAGCAGCTTCACCCCCAGCCGCGCGGCCGTGTCCAGCTCCGAGGCGTGCATCAACATGCTGGCATCGCCGTCCACGACGGCCAGCGGCGCGCCGTCCAGCGCCACGGCCGCGCCGAGGGCGGTCGGGAAGGCCTGGCCGATGCAGCCGAATGTGTTGATGGCCCAGGTCAGCTTGCGCGGCTTCCGCATGAAGATCGCCGTGATTCCGGAGCAGTGCCCCGTGCCGTGGACGACGCCGATCTCGGAGGGCAGCCGCTCGTCCAGGATCGCCGCGACGCGCCGGGGATCGACCGTCCCGGGATCGAGCTCGAACTCGCGGGGGTCCGGATCGTACTCGCTCAGCATCGCGCGGACCTCGGCCGTCCGGAAGCCGGAGCCGGCGACGCCCTGGTCGGCCAGGTGCCGCTCGATCGACTCGACCGCGAGCCGGGCATCGGCCTGGAGGTAGTGGTCGGCCCGCTTGCCGTTGCCCATCACGATCGACGGCTTGAGGTCGATCTGGACGTAGCGGGCGTTGGGGAAGATGTAGCCGTGCTCGGTGGTGTAGTGGTTCAGGCTGGCGCCCACGCCGATCACGCAGTCGGCCTGGGCGAACAGCTCGATGGCCGTCTTGGTGGCGTAGAGGCCGGAGACGCCGACGTGGTACTCCGACTCGCCAAGCCAGCCCTTCATCGGCAACGTCGTCGCCAGCAGCGCGCCGATCCGATCCGCCAGCCGCGTGATCGCCTCCCCGGCCTCGGCCTTCGCCGCCCCAAGTCCCGCCACGATCACCGGCTTGCGGCTCTCGGCGATGGCGCGCACCGCGTCGCGCAGTTGATCGGGATCGGGTTGGACCCGCTGGCGGCCCGGCAGCAGCGTGGTCGACGGCTGATACTCGTCGCCCTCGCCATCGTAGGCCTGTTGCTGGACGTCCATCGGCGCGTTCAGGACGATCGGCCGCGACTCGGTGCGCGCCAGGTAGAACGCCTGGCGCACCGCGTCATCCGTGCCCTCGGCCGACCAGAGCGGCACGAAGCCGGCCCCCGTCGCATCGACGAACTTCGCCTGATCGAGTTGCTGGACGGAGTCGTGGTCGTTCAACGCCGTGTCGCCGGCGAAGACGACCATCGGAACCTTGGCCCGGACGGCGACGGTCAGCGAGGTCGAGAGCTGGGTCAGGCCGGGGCCCTGGGTCACCGTGCAGATGCCCGGCTGGCCGCTGGCGCGGGCCCAGCCCTCGGCCATGGTCAGGGCGGTGCCCTCGTGCCGCGTCTCGTGCACGGTGACGTCCGGATGCTGGTCGAGGGTGTGCCACCAGTACATATTGCCGTTGCCCATCAGGCCGAAGACCGTCGTCACGCCTTCCTTCACAAAGGCGTTCGCCAGGGCCTCATACACTTTCATATCGCCGGACTCCTTCGTCTCGTCCGCGTCGCGCCGACTCCCGCGGCCCGCATCCCGCTGCCCGGGTCCGCGTCACCACGGTCCCGCCAGACACTGCGGATCGCTCCGCGCGTCGTTGAACGCTATCGCGTCCGCCCGACGCTGTCAAACGACCACATCGAGCAGGTAGCCGATGTCCCGAGCAGAGACGGGTGTCGGGCAGTACAACATCGCCGGCGGGCGAGCAGCTCGATCGTGCCCGTGGTGCAGCCGCCAGGGACCGGGCGGGCGACGACCCGACCGCCGCCTGCGTGCCGTCCAGCTCGATGGGCGTGATCGTGCCCGCTACCGGAGCCGCAAAATGCACGCTCCTCGGGCGACTCCGACTGCTATACTAGCGCCACTTCGCCCCCGAGCAGCGCGCCTGAAGAGGCTCGGCGTCGCCCATCCCGCGGCACGGCCGGTCCGGCTCGCCCGTACGATTCGGATGGCTCTGCATGCAGGTCGTGGCCAACGAGAACCTCGTGCGCACGCGCGTGCGGCTGGCGAGCGCCGCTCACATCGGCGCGCTCGCGGTGTTCGCCGTCGGCCTGTTCGTGTCCTGGAACAATCCGATCCCGACGTTCGAGCAGATGCTGGCGTCGTACGCCGCGATCGTCGCCGGGCTGGTCCTCTACAACATCGGCCAGGTGCTCCTGCGCCGCTACGGCCCGCGCTTCCGCCACGACGCGGCGCTGGTGAAGGCGCTCAAGGGACTGGATCGGCGACACACCCTGCTCACCTTCCCGAGCACCAAGCTGCCCGACTACCTGCTCGTCGGCCCAACCGGCGTGCACGTGCTCGTGCCTCGCCTGCACGGTGGCCAAGTGTCCTGCCGGGCGAATCGCTGGACGCGCGACACCGGGGGCGGACTCCGGCGGATCCTGCGCCTGTTCGGCGGCACACCGTTTGGCGACCCCACCCGCGACGCAGTGCTCGGCGTCCAACGCGTGCGCCAGCGGCTGCGGGATCGCGGCATCGGCGACGGCGTGTCCGTCGACGCCATCGTGGTGTTCACCAATCCGGCTGTCAGGCTGCGGATCGAAGGCTGCTCGGTCCCCGTGACGACGGCGAAGAACCTGCGGAACCTCGTCCGGCCGACCAAGGGCGGGCGCGACAGGAACCTGAGCGAGCAGGAGGGCGCTCGCGTGGTGCAGGCGCTCGTCGCATGATCCGCTCGCAACCGTCCGCCGGAGCGCAGGGCGCCGCGCGTGGGCGCCGACGGTGGGGCCTGGCCCTCACCGCCGTGCTCGTCGCGACCTCCTGCGCGATCCTGGTC
>JALYGH010000514.1 GCA_030777205.1 Chloroflexota bacterium | reverse complement strand
TCAACCTGCCACTCGATGGAGGATTCATGCCGGGACCCCTGGCGGGCATTCGCGTCCTCGACATAACCCTCGCGCTTGCCGGGCCGTTCTGCGGCATGCTCCTGGCGGACTTGGGTGCGGACGTCATCAAGGTCGAAAGCCCCGACCTCGACATCCGCACGGCCGGCGGGCTGGCCGCCCTCAAGGGCGAGAACAGCCATTTCCTGGTCGTCAACCGCAACAAGCGCGGGCTCTCGATCGACCTGAAGGAGGAGCGCGGCCGCGAGGCGTTCTACCGGCTCGTCGGGACGGCGGACGTCCTGGTCCAGAACTACCGTCCCGGCGTGATGAAGCGGCTCGGCTGCGACTATGAGACGCTCAGCAAGATCAACCCTCGGCTCGTCTACTGCTCGATCTCCGGCTTTGGCGAGGGGAGCCCCTACGCCGACCTGGCCGGGATGGACTTGATCGCCCAGGGGATGAGCGGGCTGATGAGCGTGACCGGCAGCTCCGAGAACGGCGAGCCGGTGAAGGCCGGGACGCCCGTCACTGACATGGGCGCCGGGATGTACGGGGTGATCGGGATCGTCTCGGCCCTCTACCACCGCGAGAGGAGCGGGCAGGGACAGCACATCGAGGCGACGCTGCTCGACACCCCGATCTCGTGGCTGACCTGGCGGGCGGCGGAGTACTGGGCCACGGGCAAGGTGCCGGGTCCGCAAGGAAGCGGCCTGGGAGCCTACCGCGCCTTCAAGTGCAAGGACGGCCGCTGGGTCAACATCGCCCCGACGAACCGGCTCTGGCGGGCCGCCTGCAAGACGCTCGGCGCGCCGGAGCTGATCGACGATCCGCGCTTCAAGACGCAAACCCTCCGCAACGAGCACCACAAGGAGCTGACGGCGGCGTTCCAGGAGCACTTCTTGAAGCACGACTCCGAGTACTGGATCGACGCCTTCCGGAGGGCCGGCCTCCCGAGCGGGCCGATCAAGACGGTGGCCGAGGTGCTCGACGACGACCCGCACGTCGAGGCCCGCGAGATGGTCGTCGAGCTGGACCATCCGGTGATCGGGAAGACCAAGGCGCTCGGCGTGCCGGTGAAGCTCTCCGAGACGCCGGGCGCCGTCACGCGCGCGGCCCCGACGCTCGGGCAGCACACCGTCGAGGTGCTGACCGAGCTGGGCTATTCGGCCGAGGAGGTCGAGGCGCTCCGCCGCGCCGGCGTCGTGTACGTCACCGGCGCGGATGCCGAGGCGCCGGTCGGGGCCGGCGTGGCAGAGTAAGCTCGGGCCCCCCGGGGTACCCCCTCATCCCCGACGTTGTCGGACGGGCGGAGCCGGACGTGGTCAGCGCCCACGTCCTTGGGCAGCAGCCACGTCCTCTGCTCCCCCTCCCGCCTCCCACAGGAGAGAAGGGGGAGCGCCCATTAGTCCGGGATGACGGTTGCGGTGGCGAGGCCGCGCAGCGTGCCGTCCTGCGCGAAGACTCGGATCTCGCAGTCGTGCGCGCCGACGCGGCGCTCGACGACTCGGCCGCTCGGCGTGATCTCGTCACCGGCTTGGATCGGGCGGATGCCCTTGTACTCGATCCGGGCGCCCGGACGGAGCAGTGCGGCAGGGCCGTAGGCGCGCTCGAGCAACTCCGAGCAGTAAGCCAGCGTAGCCACCCCCATATTGGCGGTCCCGCCGAAGATCGTTCGGCGGGCGAACTCCTGGTCGGTGTGGAGGTTCGCCCCGACCCGTGGCCGGACTCGCGTGAGCTCGCCGTAGCGGTCGATCGCCTCCTGCGACTCCAGCTTGGTGATCGTCGGCAGGGTGTCCTCCGCGGCGATTGGCGCGGGCGTCTCGTTGGCGGCCGGCCCCGGCCGCGCCGGCGCGTTCTGGTCGCGCGGAGCCTGCCGCCAGATGATGGTGTAGGTGTACTCGTGGACCGGCTCGCCGCGGGCGTCCGCCGCGCGGACCCGCCAGGTAATGAACTTGTTGCCGCGCCGCTCGTACTTCTCCTCGAGCGACACGACCGAGGTGATCTCGTCGCCGGGCCGGATCTGACGTCGCGGAAAGAGCTCCGCCTTGGCGTACGGCGTCTGGTACTCGGCCTTCTCCTCCGGCGCGGCGTACCCCTGGGCGTGCATGACCTCGTTGCGGCGCAACGGCGAGCACATGAACGCGAACGGCGGCGGCGCGATGATCCCTCCGAACGGGCCAGCCGCGGCCGCCTTGGGGTCGACGAAGAGCGGGTTTTCGTTGCGCACCGCGAGGCAGTACCTGGCGATGGCCTCCTCCGTGACGGCGAAGGTGAACGGCGGCGCAGCGTGCCCGACCTCGGCGACGTCCCAATCATACGTCGGCAGGGCGGCGATCTGCTCCTCGCTCAGCGGCTCGACGAGCGTTCCGGCTACGCTGCTCACGGTGACACCTCGGGTCGACGGGATCGCCGGGCACTGGTCGGCGTCAGGGTCGAGACGCGCGAGCCGAGCACGCCGGCAGTCGACCGAGGATAGCAGAAGCTGGATGCGCGCGGGCGGTCGTCGGCGC
>JALYGH010000513.1 GCA_030777205.1 Chloroflexota bacterium | reverse complement strand
TCCCATACGGCCCCGAAAGGGCAGTCGGAGCGCCGTCGGGACATCGCCCGCCTTCTCGCCGATCCGGGCTTCGGGTAGCCGAAGCGCCTACGTGTCACATCTGCGTCACACGTGACGGAGCAGTACTGAAGTGCCGTGCTGATCCGTCCATCGACTGCCCGGAACAGGGAGCGCGTCTCTCGTCGTGGGGCTGGCGCCGCCGGCTGTACCCTAGTTTCGCGCGGCACCACGCCCACCGGGTGGCCTCGTGCAGCCCCAGGCGCAGCTCGTCGGCGAAGCCCGCCCCCACCTCCGTTGGGCGGCCGCCGTGGCCTACATGGGTGGTGCTCCGGCCGCGTCGTCGGCTCGCTCGGCTTGAGCCCTGGCCTCCCCGCGGCCGCCCTTCTCCAGCACCTTGGACTTCTTCGCCAAACTCCGCACCTGGGCCCGCGACTGCCCGATCGCGTCCCGCAGCTCGGCTGCGCGAGCTCGAGGCCGATCAGCCGGTCGTACTGCCCCAGGGCCAGCACGTGCTGCCGCTCCATCACGCCCAGCCCGGCCCATTCCTTCACCCGCCGCCGAAGTGTGCCGTCCGAGCAGCCGGGCGAGGCGACCGGCTCGTCGCCGGAGCCGTGTACCAGGGCGTCGACCCGGCGCTCGAAGACCACCCGGTCCGGCACGCGCGACCGATGAAAACTGAGCGGGTGGCTGGCGGCGACGACCGGCCGCGCCGATGCCAGGGCGGCGAATTGTTCCCAGGCCGGTTCCAACCGGTCTACTGGCAGGATCTGCACCGCCCCATCCGGCGATGCAGGTGGTACCCCTACGTCATGCCCCGGCCCGTGCCCGACCGCCAGCACCTGGCTTCGCCCCGCCTACAGCCGCGCGCTCTTAGCCCCCGGCTGAGGTCCAACTCGCAGTCAAGCGGAGCTTCCGGAAAGCCGATCAGTCGCCGTGTCGATTTCGCCAACCCTCATTCGACGTAGTAGTAGGGCGAGCGTGCACATCCGACGATCCCGTCGGGGCACCTAGCTCGGAACCCGAGGACGAGAGGAGACCGATCATGAACCGTGCGCTGTGGACCGTTCAAGGGCTGCTGGCGGCCCTCTTCCTGTTCGCGGGTGGCGTGAAGCTCGCCACGCCACTCGACGAGATGGTGGACCAGAGTGGACTGCCGGGCGCGCTGATCCTGTTCATCGGCGTGGCCGAAGTGCTCGGCGCGCTCGGTCTGATCCTTCCCGGCCTCCTGCGCATTGCGCCGGGCCTGACCCCGCTGGCCGCCGCCGGGCTGGTGATCATCATGTCCGGCGCGACCGTGCTCACCGCAGCCGGCGGTAATGCCGCCCCGGCACTGTTCCCGCTGGTGGTGGGGCTCGTCGCTGCGCTCGTCGCCTGCGGGCGCTGGCGGCTGGCGCCGCTGCACGGGGCGTCTCGCTCATCCGTGCTCCAGCCGACCATGTAGGCGCTTGGGTACCGGAATCTCTGATGACATGGCCGCGGCTCTATGAGCCGCGGCCTTCCCGTGCTCGGCCCACCGGCCGCTCCCCTGTTGTCGATACCTCCGCGCTCCGTGGCAGCACGGAAGTAGGCATCCCCCCGGGCCCGGTCGGGGGCATCCAGCCAAAGGAATCCGTGGGTGGCGTGGGGAGGCAACGTCGTGGCGGTCATCACGCTGCCCGTAATCGTCGTCGTGCGCCGTGCGAGCGCCGTCCTGGGATACGGCGGCAAGACCGTGATGCCAGCGGTGCAGGGGCCGGCAATAGGGATCACCGCGCCCCCCTACCTCCGCCCAATCTAAGTGGCGCGAGCTCGAGGCCGCAACTGCCCGCCTCCACCCTGAGCGTGCTCCGGTCGCCCGCTTTGCGGGATGATCCGCAGCCGGGTGCGAGCGGCCGGGACTCGTGACTCCTGGCACGGACGCTGCTACCGGGTGCATGAGTCGAGAGGGGGGGGCGATGGTCCGGTACCCGCTGTTCCTGGCGTACCCGCCGATCGCGGCGCACGTCGCGCTCGGCGACCGGCCGACGCCGGCGCTCCTCGTAGCCGACGGTACGCTCGACTGGCGGTGTCGGCCGGGCGCGGGGCTGATCTCGCCGGGCCCCACGCCGTGGCTACGCCGGCCTCGAGATCCGGTCCGTCCGGGGAGCGGGCGGGCAAGCGCGACGCACGTCGCGCGGGCAGCCCCTGAGCCCATCCGACGTCGGGGGCCACCTGAGCGACCGCCGGTGCCCCGAATCGGCCCCCAAGTGCGCCCGTGGTGGACGGCGCGCCCACCAGAGCCGGCGCACCAGGTCAAGCGCGCAAGGAACGCGAGAGGAGAATCGGCACGGTGAAACGGATAGCGACGATCATCCTCGCCCTCATCCTGGCCCTGCTCCCGAGCGCGCCGAGCCTGGCCCAGCAAGGTCGGTCCCAGCAGCAGGCCCAGCAAGGTCCGTCCCAGCAGCAGGCTCAGCCCCAACGTCAGGTCAACGCGGCCGACATCCGGGTCCCGCCCGGCTTCCGGATCGACCCGTTCGTGGTCGGACTGAGTTATGTCACCGACATCACCTTCAGCGACCGCGGCGAGATCTTCGTCGTCGAGGCCGGCGGTCACACCTATGGCACCACCCCCCAGGAGGCGCCCCCGGCCCGGATCCTCCAGATCCTGCCCGACGGCCGCACGCGAGTCGTCTACGACACCCTCGTGCCGATGAGCGACCTCCGTCGGGCGCGCTTCATGGCGCCCAGCAACCTCCCGGAAGGGCTGATTCCGCCGGTCAACGGGGTGACCTGGCACAACGGCCTGCTCTACATCGCCCACCGCACCCGCGTGTCGACCCTCGACCCGCGGACCGGCCAGTTCCGGACGATCGTCGACGGGCTGCCCTCCTGGGGCTTCTTCCACAACTACAAGGTCATCTTCGGCTCCGACGGCAGGATGTATTTCTTCCAGTCGAGCCAGGGCAACGCCGGGCCGATCGACGCGCACTGGATGAAGGTGATCAACATCTTCAACAAGCCCGACGCCCACGAAGTGCCCTGCGAGGACGTGACGCTGACCGGCGAGGACTTCGCCGTCCCGGTCGAGGACATCTCCACCCCGGACGTCGACGACACGATTTTGACCGGAGTCTACGTCCCGCTCGGGACGACGACGCAGCGCGGTCAGGTCATCCGCGGCCAGGTCCCGTGCAACGGGGCGATGCTGCGGGCGAATGCGGACGGGTCGAATCTGGAGCTGTTCGCCTGGGGCCTGCGGTCCGATTTTGGCTATCGCTTCGCGCCGGACGGGCGGCTGATCGCGACCCAGAACAGCGCCAACCCGATCCCGCCACGGGTGATCCACGACGACTCCGAGTCGATCTATCAGATCATCCAGGGAACCTGGTACGGCTGGCCCGACTACTACAGCGGCATCCCGATCACCGACCAGCGCTTCGCGACGCGCACCGAGGACCGGGCCTTCGTCCTGACGGACGAGACGCATCGACGCCTGCTGCGGGGCCGCGAGCAGCCGATCCCGCCACTGGTCACGCTCCAGCCGCACACCGCCGCCGAGGGGCTGGTGTTCGGGCGGCAGGACTTCGGGATGGATCCGGCCAACGAGCTCCTCGTGGCCGAGTTCGGGACGGTGGTCGTCCACCTGCGCGACGTGCTGCCCGGATTCCGGGTGCAGCGAGTGAACCTCCAGACCGGCAACGTGGTCGACTTCCTGGTGAACCAGACCGGCAGGCCGGCCTCGGCGACCGGCGGCGGCGGGCTGGAGCGGCCGATCCAGTTGGAGTGGGGCCCGGACGGCGCCCTGTATGTCGTCGACTTCGGCGTGATCAACATCACCCAGCAGGGGATGCAGGCCCAGCCGAACACCGGCATGATCTGGCGGGTGACGCGCGCCGCGGCCGGGGCCGATCAGCAGCCGACCCAGGCGCCGAGCCCCACCCCCGCCCCCTCCCCCACGCCCACGTCCACGTCCACGTCCACACCCACGCCGCGGGCCCAGGTGCAGCAGCAGGGCCAGCCGCAGCAGCCGGTCGCGCAGCAGCCGCCGAGCCCCACCCCCACC
>JALYGH010000512.1 GCA_030777205.1 Chloroflexota bacterium | reverse complement strand
GCCTCGCGTCGCGTGCGCGCCCGACCGCCATCGTCGCGCTGACCGGGGCCGACGTGGCCGCGGTCGGGCTATTCGGCACTTGGATGGCCGGAGTTGGCCGGCCGTCGACTACTGTAGCCCCTTCAGCAGCGGCACGAGCGTGTATTTCCGCCGGTGACGGTCGAGCAGGTCGCTGAGGTAGGCCCGCCACTCTTGCTCGCGGCCGGCCTGCTGGTAGGCCGCTCGCGCCTTGCGGAGCCAGCCGGCCGCCGCGGCGTAGTACTGGGACTTCCCTTCGTCCATGATGCCCTCGGCCTGCCGCCGAGACGCCTTGATGACCCAGTCCGGATGCGTCGAGACGGCGGCGTCGGCGACCTGCTCCACCAGGGTGTGGGTCGCCCCCTCGTCGACGGCGGCGATGGCGTCGTCGATCAGGCCCTCGTGGAGGAAGATCTCGACCGGGCCGCGCGGGTAGTACGACCTGACGGTGCGGAGGCGGTCGAGCAATTCGGCCCGCAGGGCGGGCCAGTCCGGCCCGGCGAGATCCCGGACGCGGAGGTACGCGGCGAGACTCAGCTCCGCCTCGAAGGCGATCCTGGCCGCCGCCAGGGCCCGCTCGCCCTGCCCTCGCTCGGCGGCGCGGTCGCGGAGCCACGCCGCCAGGGCGCCCTTCGGACCTTCGCGGGTGAGTCCGATCTCGGCGCTCTCCAGGGCCCGCTCGCTCTCCCCGCGCTCCCAGAGCGCCTGGGCCAGGTCGAACGCCTCCTCCACCGTTGTCAGGTGTTCGCGGGCATGCTCGAGGGCCTCGGCACCCCGGCCCAACCGAGCCAGCATCGTGACGTACCGATCGGTCTGGCCCTCGGCTTCGGCGAGGTAGAGGTACTCCTGGAAGCGCCCCTGGCGCTCCAGCACCTTCAGCCGCGCCTGGGCCAGCTCGTCGGCCCAGACCGGGGCTTCGCCCTCCCAGGCCCCGCGCTCGGTGATCTCCCCCCGCAGGACGCGCTGCAATGGCGGATACACCCACCCCTGGACGGCCGCCGAGAGCGCCGGGTCGAAGGCGTCGTCGATGCCGTAGTCGGACAGCTTGGCCTGCCACGCCTCCAGCTTCGGGATCCAGGCCCGGCGCTCCTCGGCGTCCAGGTCGGGCGTCAGCAGCGCCTCGGTCCAGGTCGCGCCCAGCTCCTGGAAAAACTCGCCGGACTCGCCGCTCGAATCGTCGAGCCCCTCCCAGACGACGAGGAACTCCTCGGTGATGACGTCTGCCATGACGAGCGCCCCACGCCCGTCACCGGCCGCGATCAGCTCCTCGGCCTGACGGAGCAGCTCCGACACGGCCGCCGCCGCGCCACCGACGTCCCCGTTGTACCCCCAGGAGCGTCGGCCGCCCCCACCCCCGAGGAGCGCCCGGGCCTGGCGGCGGAGCGCGTTCGCATCCACGGCCAAACGGACCGACGCCGGGCGGGCGGAGCGCGGCTCGGCGTGGGCCGGCGTCCGAGCCAGGAGGGGGATCTGAGCCTCGAGCATCGGGACGGTGCGCGGCTCGAGCTCGGCCAGCTTCAGCAGGAGCGTCTGGAGCTGGTCCCGATCCAGGCCGGCCAGCAGATCCGGCAGGGGCGGACGCTCCTCGACAAGCTCCGGCTGCTCGCGCGCGGCCAGGAGGCTGGCGGCGATGTGCTTGCACCAGCCGCCCCAGTCGTACGGGCAGGTGCAGGTGGCGTCCGCCAGGCCGTCGTCGGCGAACGTGACCCGGACCCGGTACGGCTCGACGTCGCTGCCCCAGACGTCTGCTTCGAGCGTCTCGCCACGTCGGACCAGGGATGTCACCGCCCCGCGTTGGTAGTAGTCCCGGCCACGCTGGAACGATTCGGGGGAGGTCCGCTCGCGGATGTCAGCTTCGGTGTAGGTGGGCAGGGTCATGGTGACGCTCTCAAGAAAGGCAGGCCACGGGCCGAAGCCCGGGCGGCGTCCGCGGGCAGGCTGAAGCGTGCCCAATCGACGAGACCAACCGTAGTGATGATCGTCCCGTCACAGCCTGCCTGGCAATCAAAGCCCTGGCAATCAGCACGGAGCTTGCCGGCGATAGAGCGACGGGCCGGGGCACTCAGGTCGTCCCTCGCACCGGATGCCGAGGAGGGGCCGTTGTGGGCGAGCCAGGTATGCAGTCTCGCCCTCGGGCGGCCACGTTGACACCCGCGGCCATCAGTCAGTATCGTAGATTATTGCCATGAAAGCTGCTTTCGAACAGTGAAAGACAACGCGTACGGGGTGCGGGCGGTCGAGCGGGCGGTGGGCGTCCTGGCGGCACTGGCCACGGCTGACACCCCCCAGACGCTCACCGAGATCGCGGCCGGTGCCCGACTCAGCGTCCCAACGACCTTCCGCCTGCTGCGGACCCTGCAGTCCGAGGGGCTGGTGAGCCTGGGCCGCGACGGCGGGCGCTACACGCTCGGGCCACGCATCCTCGAGTTCGGGCATGCGTACCTGCGCCAGTTCGACATCGTCACCGTCGCCCGGCCGTTCCTGGTGGCGGCACGGAACCGAGTGAACGAGACGGCCGGGCTCGCAGTCCGCTCGGGTGATTCCTGGGTGCCGATTGTCAGTGCCGAGGCGACGCAGCCGATTCGGCGCGTCATGCACCCGGGCGAGCCGACGCCCCTCTACGCGAGTGGCACCGGCAAGCTGCTCCTGGCCGGCGAGCCCGACGAGGAGATCGCGGCCTACCTGGCGCGGACCAGGCTGGAGCCGTTCAGCACGACGACGGTGACCACTCCGGAGACGCTCTGGACGCAGATTCGCGAGATCAGGGAACTGGGCTACTCGTGCAGCGTCAACGAGCGCGGGGCGGGCGGCGTGGGCGTCTCCGCGCCGGTTCGCGGCCATGACGGGCGGACCGTCGCGGCGGTGCTGGTCGCCGCGCCCGCCAGCCGCTTCACGCCGGAGA
>JALYGH010000511.1 GCA_030777205.1 Chloroflexota bacterium | reverse complement strand
CGCGCGACCCTGCCGGACGACTTCGACGTGGTCCACTTCCCGAAGGGCTCGACCCGGCGCGTGACCGGCATGGGCACGTTCGGGTTCGCGCTGACGGCGAAGGCGAAGAACCCGGACGCGGCCTGGGCCTTCCTCCAGTTCATGTACGGCGAGGAGGGCATGCGGATCATGACCTCGTCGTACGGCTCGGTGCCGGCCATGCAGCGCTTCTACAACAGCTCGTTCTGGCGGGACCTGCCCGGACCGCCCTACAACAACGCGGTCTTCGTGGACGCGTTCCAGTATGGCACGACGCCGCCGCGCATCCCCTTCTACTCGACCGGCCCGTTCCGCCAGGCCGTCACCGACGGCATCGTCGCCGTCATCCTCGGCAAAGCGACTCCCGAGGAGGTGGTCGCGAACGTCGACAGCGAGCTGAACAAGATCCTCCAGGAGCGGCGGTAGCCGGTGGACATCGGCGTCACTCGGGCACACCGGGGACCGGCCGCGCAGCCGGCCAGCCGACCGGTCGCGCGGCGGCGGATCCCGCGCGACTGGCTCTGGGCGCTGCTGTTCCTCGGGCCGAACCTGCTCCTGTTCATGGCGTTCACCCTCGTCCCGATGCTGTTCGGCCTCGGGGTGAGCTTCTTCCGCTGGACGATCATCGAGCCGCCGGTCTTCGTCGGCATCGACAACTACACCTATTTCCTGTACGGCGACCCGCTCACGCCCAAGGTCGTGGGCAACTCGCTGATCTATACGCTCGGCGCGCTGCCTGTCTCGGTGCTGCTGCCGCTCGGACTGGCCGTGCTCCTGAACCAGGGCCTGCGCGGGACGAGCTTCTTCCGCGGGATCTACTTCCTGCCGCTGGTGACCTCGGCCGTTGCGGCGGCGACGATCTTCAAGTGGATCTACGCCCGCCAGGCCGGCCCGATCAACCAGTTGACCGGCCTGTTCGGGCTACCGCGTCAGGACTGGCTGTTCGACGAGCGGCTGGTCCTGCCGGCCTTGATCATCGTCGCCATCTGGCACCGCGTGCCGTTCAACATCCTCTTCTACCTGGCCGCCCTCCAGGGGGTGCCGCGCATCCTCTACGAGGCGGCGGCGATCGACGGCGCGAACCGCTGGCAGCAGTTCCGCCATATCACCTGGCCGCTGGTGACGCCGACGACGTTCTTCGTGCTGATCATCACCACCATCGACCTCTTGATCGGCGCCTTCGACACGGTCAATGTCATGACCCAGGGTGGCCCGCTCGACGCGTCGAATGTGCTGGTGTTCAACATCTGGCGGACGGCGTTCGTCTACTTCCAGATGGGGTACGCCTCGGCGATGGCGTACGTCCTCTTCCTGGTGGTCCTGGCGTTCACGGCGGTCCAGTGGGTCATGCAGAAGCGGTGGGTGCACTACTGATGAGTGGCGAGTGGACCGTAGGGGCGGACGGCGTCCGCCCGCCTGCCAGGAGCGTAGCTGGCGGCCCGAGGAGGCGGTCCTGATGGCGGTTGTGCAGGCCACGCACGCTCGTCAGGCCGGGAGATGGCGGTTTCCCTGGACGACGCTGCTGACATACCTGGCGCTGATCGTCGGCGGCTTCTTCATGGTCATGCCGTTCGTCTACATGCTCTCGACCTCGCTCAAGCCGCCGAACCAGGTCTTCCTGTACCCGCCGCGCTGGATCCCCGATCCGATCGTCTGGAACAACTACCTGGTCGCCGCGAACCGGCTCGGTCTTCAGGCGTTCATGAACTCGGTCATCTTCACCGTGACGATCGTGCTCGGGCAGGGGCTGGTCACGACGATGGGCGGGTTCGCCTTCGCCCGGCTCAGGTTCCCCGGCAAGAACGCCCTCTTCCTGGCCTACCTCGGCACGATGATGATCCCGTTCGTCGTGACGATGATCCCGACGTTCGTGATCGTCGCGCGGCTCGGCTGGCAGGACACGTACCAGGGGCTAATTGTCCCGATCCTGGCCCAGGGCGCGTTCGGCACGTTCCTGTTCCGCCAGTTCTTCATGACCATCCCCGAGGAGATCGGCGACGCGGCGACGGTCGACGGGGCCAACCCGTGGGACATCTACTGGCGGATCTACCTGCCCCTTTCGGCGCCGGCGCTCACGGCGTACGGCGTCATCACCGCGCGCTCGGCCTGGAACATGTATCTCTGGCCGCTGATCGTGGTGCAGTCGCCGTCGCTAAGGCCGTTGACGTTGGTGATCGCTCAGTTCTCCGGGCAGATGAACGCCGAGCTGCACGTCCTGATGGCCTGCGTGACGCTGAGTCTGCTGCCGATCTTCCTGCTCTACCTAGTCGGCCAACGCTTCTTCGTCGAAGGGGTCACGATGACGGCCGTGAAGGGGTGACGTTGTGGCGATGAAGCTCGGATTCAGCGCCTGGGCGATGCGCGAGCTGCCCGTCGATCGCCAGATCGAGATCGTCCGCGACGCCGGCTACGCCGCCATCTGCCTCGTGTCCGGCCCGAACTTCCCGCTCGACGCGACGACGGTTGACGCGGACGAGCGGCGCCGCATCCGCGGCTTGCTGGACGAGGCCGGACTGGAGCTGTCGGCGATCGCCGGGCATGCGAACCTGTTGGAACCGGACGAGATGGTGCGGGCGGCGAACGTCGACCGGGTCAAGGCGACGCTCGACCTCGCGGCCGACCTGGCCGAGCCGGGCGGCCCGCCCCCGGTCATCTGCATGGGCTACGGCACGCCGGAGCGCTCCGGCGTCGAGCGGCACGCGCTGGCGCTGGCCTTCGGCGAGCTGGCCCGCTACGCCGAGTCGCGCGGCGGCGTCCTGGCCCTCGAGCCGCACGTCGGCCAGGCGTTCGACGAGCCGGAGAAGGTCGCCTGGCTGATGGAGGAAGTCGACTCGCCCCATTTCCGGCTGAACCTCGACAACAGCCACTTCGAGGTGCTGGGCCGTGACCTCGACGACTATCTCCCGCTGCTCGTCCCGTACACCGTCCACACCGACCTGAAGGACCAGCGCGGCCGCTACCCCGAGCACGAGTTCCTGGTGCCCGGCGAGGGCGACTTCGACTACGCCCGCTACCTGCGCGCGATGGACCGGGCCGGCTACGACGGCTGCATCACGGTCGAGATCAGCGTCATGGTCCAGCGCCGCCCCAACTACGACCCGGTCGATGTGGCGCGCCGGTCCTTCGCCACGCTCGCCGCCGCCGAGCGGGCGTCGGGCGTGACGCTGGTCCACGGCCTGGGGGTGTAGTCGATGAGCGAGCTGAACGTGGCGGTGCTCGGCACCGGCATGATGGGGCCGGGGATCGCGGTCAGCATGGCACGGGCCGGCCACCGCGTCGCGTTGTACGGGCGGACGGACGCGAGCCTCGACCGGGGCTTCGCGACGGTCGACAGCATGCTCGGCATCCTGGTCGAGGGCGATGTGATCGCGCGCGAGGACGCCCAGCAGGCCCGGTCGCGGATCAGGGGCACGACGAGTCTGGAGGGCGCCGCCGTGCCGGCCGACGTGGTCTGCGAGTCGGTCGTCGAGGACGTCGAGGTCAAGCGCCGCACCTTCG
This sequence comes from Chloroflexota bacterium, assembly GCA_030777205.1. Lineage (GTDB taxonomy): Bacteria > Chloroflexota > UBA6077 > UBA6077 > JACCZL01 > JALYGH01. The sequence continues at coordinate 6,814 of JALYGH010000511.1, read as the reverse complement.
AGGAGCTGGAGCGGTACGTCGGCGACGAGACGATCCTGGCGACGAACACCTTCCGGCCTGCCGATCACCCGGATCGCCCAGAACCTGCGCCGGCCGGAGCGGGCCCTGACCGCCCACTTCTGGAACCCGCCCCACCTGATGCCGCTGGTCCAGATCGTGAAGGGCGAGCGGACGGCCGACGCGTACGTCGACCGGATGCGGACCCTGCTGCGCGAGGCCGGCTGGTCGCCGGTCGTCCTGACCCGCGACGTGCCCGGCCAGCTCGGCAACCGGTTGCAGCACGCGGTGTATCGCGAGGCGTTCCACATCATCCAGGAGGGCATCGCCAGCCCGGAGGACGTCGACACGGCAATCAAGAACGGCCCCGGGTTGCGCTGGCCGGTCTACGGGCTGATCGAGCACGCCGACATGGTCGGCCTGGACATGATGGACGCGATCGACGCGTACCTGTTCGCGGCGCTGGGTGCCGAGCAGACGACGCCGGAGATAGTGCGCGAGCGGGTGGCGAGGGGTGACCTGGGGGTGAAGAGCGGGCGCGGCTTCTTCGAGTGGCCGCCCGGCCGCGCCGAGGCCGTGCGCGCCGTCCGCGACCGGTTCCTGCTCGACCGCCTGAAGGAGCGGCTGGCGGCGGCGAAGGCGAGCCAGTCGGCATCGGAACCGGGAGGCGGCGCGTGAGGGCGCGGGGCGGCGAGACTCTGATGACGCCTCGGCGTATCGGCTACCGCCGCGAGGCGGGCTCGACCTGATCGGCGCTCGGCGGTTCGTGTACCCTGCCGCCGACCGAAATCTCGTGCGGGATGGCCGCCGCCTGGTGGTCGCCCGCGCCTGGAGTTGGCATGCCGGAGTTTCGCGACTACGGTCCCGACGCGCCGCCGTCACGCTACCCGGACCCGGACATCGTCGTCCTCGATCCGCGGTTCGCACAGTACCGGATCGGTAACACGCCGATCCGCCGCCTCTGGACCGGCGCGCTCTGGGCGGAGGGGCCGGCCTGGAGCAGCGCCGGGCGCTACCTCGTCTGGAGCGACATCCCGAACAACCGCCAGATGCGCTGGCTGGACGAGGACGGGCACGTCAGCACGTTCCGCATGCCGTCCGGCAACAGCAACGGCAACACGTTCGACTTCCAGGGCCGCCAGCTCTCCTGCGAGCACGGCAACCGCCGCGTCGTCCGCTACGAGCTCGACGGCTCGACGACAGTGATCGCCGATTCGTACGCCGGCAAGCCGCTCAACTCGCCGAACGACATCGTCGTCCACCCGGACGGCGGCGTCTGGTTCACCGACCCACCGTACGGCACCCGCCCGGTCGGCGGCTACGAGGGCACGCCGGGCGGCGAGATCCTCCTGAAGAACGCGGTGTACCGCGCCGATCCGGTGACCGGCAGCCTCGACCTCGTCACCGACGAGCTGGACTACCCGAACGGCCTCTGCTTCTCGCACGACTACACCAGGCTCTACATCGTCGACACCGGCGGCCCGAAGGACATCCGCGCCTTCGACGTGGTGGACGGGTCCAAGATCAAGAACAACCGCCTGTTCACCGACATGACGGTCAAGGACAAGCGGGTCTTCCCGGACGGCATCCGCGCCGACATTGACGGCAACATCTGGGCCGGGTCCGCCGCCACCGGCTGGGGCTACGACGGCGTGGTCGTCTTCTCGCCGGAAGGCGACCTGATCGGCCAGATCATGCTGCCGGAGGGCTGCGCGAACCTCGCCTTCGGCGGCCCGAAGCGGAACCGATTGTTCATGACGGCCAGCCAGTCACTCTACGCGGTCTACGTCAACACGCGCGGGGCGCACGTGGCGTAGCTACCACGAGGTCCGCGCCGCCGGGATGGCAGTCGATCCGACCCGTCACCACGCGAATGCCCCGTGCGGCGGCGGCCGCGACATCAATTCGGTTGGCGAAGCGGTCGCCATCCAGCTCGCCGATCTGCTCCAGCCGCGCGAGCACCTCGCCAGCCCTGTACTGCTCGCGGACGGTACGGTTGGCGCAGATCAGGACGCGCGGCCAGTCCCCGGCCCGATCGACGGCCGGCTCCGGGCTCACACTCTCGCTCACCGGGCACCTCGCAGCCCGGGCACGACCTGCTCCGCGAACAGGCGCATCCCGGCGAGCGACAGAGCGGCGATGAACCACAGCATGAAGAATCGGACCTCCGGGTCGATGTGCGCGCCCACCGCCGCGCTTCGTGCTGGCCCCGGCTGGGCACAGCCTGGGTCATTGGACCCATCTGAGGCTACCACGAGCGCCCTGTGTGCAGCCCCGAGCCGACCGTCACGCAAGCTCCGGGTGTGGTTGACGCCACGCGTGACCGGCGGCGTACCCTGTTCGCCGTGATGCCGCGCGCGGCGCGGTCGAGGTCGGCCATTCACCGATCAGCGACTTATCCAGGGGGCCGATTCAGGACTGATGCGCGCTCGGTCCTGGATCGCGCCGGAGTGTGTCTGCCATGCCCCAGCTCGAGGCTCATCACCACCCCCGTGCCCCGCTCCGCTTGAGCGACGACCGCCGCTACCTCGTAGATCGCGACGGCCACCCGTTCTTCTACTTCGGCGACACCGCCTGGTCTATCGTCTGGAAGGGCACGCCCGACCAGTGGGCGCGCTACCTCGATCGCCGCCACGAGCAGGGCTTCTCGGTGTTGCAGGTCAACCTGTTGCCGTGGCGCGCCGACATCGTCGACGTCGAGGGCAACAGCCCGTTCCACGGTGGCGACGTGACGCGGCCGAACGAGGCGTACTTCGCGCGGTACGACCGGTTCATCGAGCTGGCCGCCCGGCGCGGCCTGTTCACCTGCCTGATGCTGATCTGGGGCGGGCCGCGCGAGGACCTGCCGGCGGCCCGCTTCTCGACGGCCCAGGCGACTCGGTTCGCCACTTGGGCCGTCGAACGCTTCACGGCCCATCCGATGCTCTGGAGCATCTCCGGCGACGGCCCGTACGACGAGGAGCCGGAGAAATGGGAGGCGGTCGGGGCGGCGGTCGAAGCGGCCGACCCGAACGACCATCCGACGACGAACCACTTGGTCACGTCGCGCGGCTGGCGTTTCCTGCACCACCGGTCGAAGTGGCACGACTTCCACATGATCCAGACCGGCCACTACCTCGGCGCCCGCCGAAACATCCGGGACCTGCCGCTCGCATACTACCGATCTCGGCCGACCAAGGCGTTCGTCAACGGCGAGCCGTGGTATGAGGCCCACCCGGATATGACGAACCGGCCCCGGTACGGCCCGCTCTTTAGCGAGGAGCACCAGCGTTACGCCTTCTGGGTGTCGGTCCTGAGCGGCGCGACGATGGGCCACACCTACGGCGCCCAGGGGATTTGGAACTGGAAACGGCCCCGCGACGACGAGGCCCACCTGGCCGGCCCACAGATTGGCCCGACCTGGGATGAGTCATTGGAGCTGCTTGGCGCGGAGCAAGTCGCGCTCGGCGTCCGGTTCCTGCGCGAGCGCTCCTGGTGGCGCCTGCGGCCGGCCTCGGAACGCGCTCGCTCGACCTCGCCAGACACCCCGCCGGACCGCCAGCCGGCCTGCGCCCAAATCCCCGGCGCGTGCTGGGTGGTTTACCTGCCGGAAGGCTCGAACGGCATCGAGCTGCTCGGGCTCGATAACCGGGGCTGGCGGGCGCGCTGGTTCGACCCGTGTGACGGCGCCGACCACGAGATCGGCCCGGTCGACGTCCCGGGCGATGGGGTCTGGCAGGCGCCCGAGCGCCCGTCGGACGACGACTGGGTGCTGGTGCTGAGCGCGGAGTAGGCTCCGCCGCCGGGCCGGTGAACCTGCCTTCCGACAGGATGCTGAACGGATCAAGATCCCCGCAGCCCGCTACAGCTCATCGAGTCATCAAGACTGGCTCGGCAGCCGCGAGGATGTCCGCTGTCCACCCGCGTCTCATCGTCAACATCCTTGCCATTCTCGTCGCCGTGAGCTTGCAAAGGCTGACAGGACTGTCGCGGTTGTGCGCCCTGACCTCGGTGCTGTCAGCCTTTCGAGCGCTTCGGCTTCTCGTGCCCGTGCTCAGGACCTCCGGGCGAGCAGGCGAGCGGTACCGCGCTTGGCGTCCTCCTCGTAGCGCAGGACACCGAGCGCGGCGAAGGCGTCCCGCAACTCGCCGGGTCGCAGCATGTGCTCCGGACTCACGAGGGCGCGGCGCCCGTCGCCGAGATCGACGAACGTCTCGAAGACGAGCCAGCCGCCGGGCCGCAGCGCGGCAAGGTACATCGGGAACAGCCGTCGATCCAGGAAGAAGATGTTCGCCAGGAGGGCGTATCGACTCGGCGGCATCGTCGCCTGGTCCAGGTCGACGAGGCGGGGGCGGACGTCGAGGCGCTCCCCCGCCGCGGCCAGCGCGTCCAGCCGCTCGCGCAGCCGCCCGAGCCCGACGTCCGAGATATCCCAGGCATCGACGGCGTAACTGAGGCGGGCAAGCTGGATGGAGTTCCTTCCTTGCCCGCAGGCGATGTCGAGCGCGCGGGCGCCGGGCTTCTCGGGCCGAATCTCGTCGCTCACGGCCAGGAGCCAGGAATTCGGCTCCCAGTCGAGGGTCCGCTCCGCATAGCGCCGATTCCAGCGCTCGCGGTCTTCCTTGCTCACGCGCACCTGCCTCCGTCTCACCGCCGCCGTAGGTCATCCGCTAATCGTCACTCTCTCCCTCCCCCTGCCGCTCGCCGAAACGCGGGTCACGGGATCTGGTCGCCAACGTCAGAAGAGCCGGCGTCGGCGTGCCGGCTACCCGGTGAGGGGCGCTGCGTGCGAGGATGATGCCACGCGGGCCGACCGCCGCCAGGCGTCGGCCAACCGCCAGCCCGGTGTCGACTCGAAATGGACGTTGCTCACGATCAGCCAGTGGGCGGGCGGATCGCCCAGGCCGCGCGAGAACGAGCGACTGAGGCCAACGCTGAGCAACGGACGCTCGCCCGACGCGATGCGGGTCATCAGGTCGCTCACAACCCGCGGGTCGATCGTCTCGCCGTCTTCCTGATAGAGCCGCAGGTCGGTGACGCTCGCGAACACGTCCAACTCGCCGTCGTTGAACCCGAGGCGCGGCACGCGGGTCCCGTCCGGCCGGCGGACGACGTAGAGGCGCGGCCGGCCCCGCGGCGCGAGGATGCCCAGCGAGGCGATCCCGGCGCCCTCCGCTACGGCCGCGCCTCGATTGCCGTGGTGACGCAGCGGCCCGCCGAAGATGCCGCGCAGCTTCGGCCGCGCGAGGCGGCGCAGGATTGCCCAGTACTCCGCGCCCGCCAGCTCGCCCCGATCCACGACGGCGCCCGGCTCGTACTCGCAGTCTTCGAGCGCGGGTCGCGTCGGCGTCGGCCGGACGTCGCCAAGCTCGACGATAGCGCCCACGTCGAACGGGCCGCCGTTCGGCGCGACGTCCGGGAGCCCGAGGGGGCGCCCCCAGAGGGTCGGGCGGACGTACCGGTGCGTCTCGAGGTCCACGCCGGCGACGCCGATGCGGCCGGCCCGCATGCGCGTCAGATGCGTCACGACGATCTGCATCGCCGCGCTCCTACAGGTGAACGGGGGAGATGTCGCCCCAGGCAGCGGCGAGATACTCCAGGGCGAGCCGACGGTGGCAGTGGTCGGCGGTCGGCTCGCTGCAAAGCAGGACGGTCGGCCCGGCCAGGATCGCGCGGTCCAACGCCTCCTCGACCCGCCGCTCGGCCAGCAACGCCAGGAAGCGCTCGGCGTAGTCCTCCCACGGCCCGCGCGCCTTGCGGTAGGCGTCGAGCACTTCCTGCGTCGGGGCCAGCAGCGGCTCGTGGACGTACTCCGCGTCGCACAGCTCGCGCAGGAAGAATGCGAGGTCGTCACGCTTGGCGTAGCCGGCGAGCTGGGAGGTGTTGTTGAGGCGGACGTCGAGCAGGCGGCGGATGCCCGCCTCCCTCAGGGCTCCGAAGAAGGCGCCGGCGGATCGTTGCGTGAAACCGATCGTGTAAACCTCCACGGCCTCACCTCCGCGTCATCGAACTTGCCGAGCTGGCCGTCGGCTGGCCGCTCGCGCTGCTCGACGTCCGCGTCGGATTCGATCTGCCCATCGCCACGAAGGTGGAAGGTGCGGACGCCCTGCTCGCGGACGACCCGGCCCACGAGGAGCCGCCGGTGACACTGGGCCGGGTCGTCTTCGGAGCAGAGCAGCGCGACGCGGTACCGGACGATCTCCTCTCGGGGCCGCGCGATGCCCTCGACGAAATCGCGGGTCTCTGATACGGCGTCATAGCGGACGTGGTCCTCCTCGTCGTAGAGCGTGGGGTCGGCGGGCCGGCCGCCGAGATCCTTCCCCACGAAGAGGTACCGGAGGTCCGCGTTCGTTACGCTCGCCTGGAGGGCATTCCGACTGAAAGTGGGGCGCGTAGCGCGAGTAGGGCTGCGACCGCACGTGGTAGAGGATCCCCGGCGATCGGGGCTCCACTCGTCCACTCGACGCAACCGTCCCCGCATGAGCCCGGCGGCAAGTGGGGGTGAGGACGGCCGCTACACCCGTGCGTACTTCTGGATGGAGTGACACCCCTCGTGCCAGAGGTTGTAGCGGCTCAGCGCCGTGTGGGTGACCTCGCCGACGTAGACGTCGCCGCGCGAGTCGACCCAGAGGCCGTGCGGCGACGAGAAGCCGTCGGGCGCGCAGGGGTCCTCTCCGCCCCAGCGGGCGATCAGGTTGCCCTCGATGTCGCGGACGCTGAGCTGGGCGACGCGGTCCTCCGACCACTCGCGGCCGGCCAGGTTCCGCTGTCCCTGCTCCCAGCTCATCTCGCCGACGTAGACGTTGCCCTGCCGGTCGATGAAGAGGTCGCCCGGGCG
>JALYGH010000510.1 GCA_030777205.1 Chloroflexota bacterium | reverse complement strand
GTCGCCGCCCTCGCCCCGCGCGCCGCCCTGGCCGGCCGCCCCCTGCTCGCCCTGACCGGGGCCGTTGCCGTTTGCGTCGGGCTGGGGCGCGGTGCCGCCCTGCTGGCCCTGCTGACCGCCTTGCTGGCCCTGCTGGCCGCCCTGCTGCTGGGGCTGGGCTGCCTGACGCGGCTCCTGGCCCTGGGCGCGCCGTTCCTGGTTCACCTGATCCCAGGCTCGGGCCAGCTCCTGCTGCGGGATCACGTTGCGGCCCCGCGTGGCGACCTGGTCCGCGAGCTCGCCCATCGCCTGGCGCGCGGCCTCGTAGTCCCGGCCGGCCAGCGCATCGGCCGCGCGGCGCTCGCGCTGGGACAGCTCCGGCGCCGATTGCTGGGTGTCCTGGGCAGCCTGGCGCAGCGCCTGGGACAGCTCCTGCTTCGCCTGCTGGGAGAGCTGATCCGACTCGCTCCCGAGCTGCGCAATCTCGCGCGCGGCCTGCTCGTAGTCGCCACGCTGGATCGCCTCGGCGGCGGGCCGGCCGGCCGCGACCTGATCCAGCGCCTGTCCGAGCCGGTCGAGACTGTTCCGGTCCGACTGGGACTGGCCGGTCTGGCGGCTGAGCTGGTTCTCCGCCTGGCCCAGCCGACGCGCGGCTTCGTTCTGGCCGAGCGCGCCGGACTCGCGACCGCGTCGGATGTCGTCCAGCGCGCGCTGGACGCCGGCCGTGGCGCCCTGTTGGTTCTGCGCCGACGGCTTCGGCTCCGGCTTGGATGCCTGCGGCTTCTGGGCGACCGGATTCGGAGGAGGTGTTGGTGGGGTCTCGGGGCGCGGCGAATCGATCGGCAGCTCTGGGCGCGGCCCGACCAGCAGTCGCCCCTCGGGCCAAGTCAGCAGGAGCACCCCCGCCGTGAGGAAGCCAAGCGCGGCGGCGACCAGGAGGTCGCGCCCGATGCGGGGGCCGCCCCGCCAGTTCTCCTGTGCCCAGGCGGCGGATTCGGTCGCGGCGCCGACTTGCGCGCGTGCCACCGGACCATCGATCCCCTCCTGCACGACCTCGGTGGCCGTCGCAAGCTGCTCGTCGAGCTGGAGGCGGCTGTCGGTGATCAGCGCCGCCTGCATCGCCGATGGATAGCGGAAGACGGCGACGAGCGCGGCAGCGCCGAGCGCCAGGGCCAGCGGCGCGACCAGGTACAGGACCGGCAGCCGCACTCCGACCATCCAGGCAACGGCCGCCCCGACGGTCGTGGCGACGAAGCCGAGCGCGAGGCAGCGTACGACGAGCACGAGCACGCGCTCGAGCCAGAGGCGGGTGCGGATGCCGCCCAGCTCGTGCTGGAAACCGTCGACGGCGTCGTGTCGGGGGAGCGGGGCAACGGTCACAGCGACCACTCCCGGGCACCGGTCTGGGCAGCCCCCCCGGCGAGCGTCGGCCCGGGCGCGGGCCGTCGGCGCCGACCCAACATCCAACCCGCGCCGACCGCGCTCAGGCCGACTACGCCCGTCCCGATCGCGAGGGTTGCCAGCCGCATCTGCGTTTCGCGCACCTCAGCCATGAGCTGATTCGTCTCCTCGGTCCGCGCCTCGTTGCCGAGCGCGGCGAACACCTGTCCGGCGCCGAGCGCCCGGTCAGTCGCTTCCTGGAACTTCCAGTCGTCCAGCAAGGCCCGCGCCTCCTGGAGGCCGGCCTCCGCCTCGATTGCCGTGCGCGCCCGCTCCAGCGCGGTGGCCGCGAGCGTCCGCCGCCCCTCGTCACCGAGGCTCGACCAGCGCGATTCCGCCTGCCCAAGCAGCTCGGCGGCGCGCGCGTACTCGAAGTCGACGAGGGCGGCGGCGCCCTGCTGGCTCAGCTCGATCGCCTCGATGCCGAGCGCGGCCAGTTGTGCGCCGTCGTGGGCCTGCGCCAGCAGCTCGGTCCGCCCGAGCCCCTCGAAGAGGCGGGCGGCGCGCTCGAAGCCGTCGCGGGCCTCGGCGAAGCGCGACTCGGCCAACTGCTGGCGCGGCGCGGTCATCTCCCACGCGTCGAGCTCGTTGCGCGCGTAGCCGCCGTCGACGAAGCCCGGAAGCCACGCCTGCCACTCCCGCTCCAGCTCGGCCGTTGGCGAGCCGAACGCGCGGATTGTCGCTTCGTCGAGCGTCTCGGTGTCACGCGTCGCCCGAACCAGCTCGACGACCTTGCCCATGCCGTACCGCTCGGCCAGGAACGCGACGACCGCGTACGATTGCGGGTAGGAAGACCATGGCCGGGACATGAAGGCACGCGGGCGGTTCAGCTCATTGAGGCCCAGGAGCTGGCCTTCGAGGACCCCGCGTTGCAGGCCACGGACCACCCGCTCGCGCCCCTCGGGATCCCGCTCCAGGTACTGCGCGATGCCCTCCTGAAAGCCGATCGGCAGGCGCTGATCGGACAGCTCGCCAAGGACGATGTGGGTCAGCTCGTGGCGGATCGTGTCGCGACGAAGCGCCTCGGATTGGTCGCGTAGGCGATTCAGCGCCAACCCGACCTCGTTCGCCGAGGGCCGGGCGTGGCCAAGGACACCCTCCGCGTGAGCCGCGACCGGATTCGCCTCGACGTACGACTCTTCGTCCGGGAAGAGGGCGACGATCAACTCCCGGCGCTCGACCCCGAAGATCTCGGCCACCTGCCGATAGGCGTCTTCGGCTGCCTCGGCGTACCAGCCGGCCTCGTCGGCGGCGTGGGGCTTGTAGCGGACGAGGAGCCCCTCGACGCGACGCTCGGCCCACTCGTCCTCGACGGCATGAATGGCCGGGGCAAGGATGAGCACATCGTGCGCAACGGCGAAGCCCGGGTCGGCGGCGACGGCCGGGCGGACGACCGACCCGACAACCATCGCCACGGTGACCAGGAGCAGGGCCAGCGGTCTCGCGAACGACGCCATGCTTACGTTGAATCCCGAAGCAAGTGTACCAGCGCCCCGGGCGTTCCGGCCCGAGATTCGTGGTGCGACCCGGCTGGCGGGCGAGGCGCCCGAGCGGCCCTCGCCCCGTCGCCGCTCGCGCACCGAGTGGAGGGGCGACGGGGCGAACTTCGCTCGGGCTACTCCTTGACGAAGAGCGGCGTCCCGAGCTCGGCCCAGTCCCAGAACCACTTCGAGTCGTCGTAGTTCATGCCGAGGCAGCCGTGGCTGCCGGCGTAGCCCCAGTTGCTCGACCAGTAGTTGTAGTGGATGGACGAGCCGTCGTTGGTGAAGTACTGGGTGTACAGGACGTCCTTCAGGTAGTAGCCGCCGGAGGCCGTGCGCGGGATGCCGAGCGTCTCCGAGCTCATCGTCTCGTTCGCGACGCGCCGCACGATCGTATGGAACCCGGTCGGCGTGCCCCAGCCGCTCGTCCCGTGGAGGGCCAACGCCGAGTAGGCCGGCTTCCCGTCCTCGTACGCCGTCACGATCACCGGCTCGGTCAGCTCGGCGACCATGTACTTGCCGGCGTGCGGCGCGAACTGGCCCGGCGTGCGGACGAGCGAGTGGTGGACGTACTGCTCCTTGTCGATCCGGAACCACAGCTCGCCGTCGGCGCCCTTCACCTCGTCGACGATGCCGATGCCCTGGTTGTGTCCGAGCCGTGCCACGAGGTTGCCGTCCTCGACGGCCGGCCGCTTGCGGACATTCGCCCCGCCGACGATCCGGGCCGGGATCGCGATCTTCGTCGCGAGGGTCACGTAGTCCTCCGGCGGGGCGCCAGCCGGCCCCACGTCGGTCGCGTTGATCCAGCCGATGCCGTTGCCAATCGGGTTCTTGACCTGCAGGCGCGGACCGGCCTGCGGCTCCAGCACCTGGAAGTAGCTGAACGGGGCGACCTTGCCGAAGCTCTTGGCGCTGCCGTCCAGGCCGGACCAGAGGTCGGTCTCCTTGAAGTTCTGCACCCAGTAGGGCTTGAACGCGGGCTCCTTGGTCGCCTCGGATTCGGCGAACGCGCTCACCGGCCGAAGCAGGCCGGCGGCCGTCAGCGCGACGGCGGCCTGGAGTAGCGTGCGGCGCGACCGAGCGGCTGGGCCGGGCATCTGTCCTCCTCAAATCAAAATCAGGCGGCGGCGCGGGGCTGGGTCGAAGCGCGACGATTATACGGGCACGTTCGACGAACCGGACGATGCCCAGTCGCGGGCTGCCCGGGCGCTCGACATGCGCCCGCGACCGTGAACGTGCGTCGCGCCACCGGGTTGCGCCGCGCGTCGCCGTCCGAACGCGCAGCCCTACGCCGGCGGGATGTTCAGCGCGGCGAGGATCTGCCGGCGGCGGGGGAGCTTGCCCTCGGTGCGGTAGATCTCCTGGCCGGCTCCGTCGAGGAGGATGACGGC
>JALYGH010000509.1 GCA_030777205.1 Chloroflexota bacterium | reverse complement strand
CGGTCCGCGCAAGCCGAGCGGCCGGCGGCCCTGACCAGCGGCCATCGCCCGCGAGACAATTTGAGTGTGACGAAGTGACAGACGCTGCCCGGCCCGTTCGCCTCCGCATCGCCCCGTCCCCGACCGGCGACCCGCACGTCGGCACCGCCTACATCGCCCTGTTCGACCTTGCCGTCGCCCGCCGCCACGGCGGCCAGTTCATCCTGCGCATCGAGGACACCGACCAGGCCCGCTACGTCGAGCACTCGGAGCGCGCCATCTTCGAGTCGCTCCGCTGGCTCGGCCTAGAGTGGGACGAGGGGCCGGACATCGGCGGGCTGTACGGGCCGTACCGCCAATCCGAGCGGCTCCCCCTCTACCACGAGCACGCCGAGCGGCTGATCGCGATGGGCAAGGCGTACCGCTGCTGGTGCTCGCCGGAGCGGCTCCAGCGGGTGCGCGAGGCGATGCAGGCGCGCAAGGAGCCGCCGAAGTACGACCGCTTCTGCTACGACAAGTCCGAGGAGGAGCGCCGCGCCCTCGGCGAGTGCACCGACCGGCCGGTGGTGCGGATGCTGATCCCGGACGAGGGGGTCACCGCGTTCGAGGACGTCATCCGCGGGCGGATCGAGTTCGAGAACCGCCTGATCGACGACCAGGTGCTGCTGAAGGGGGACGGCTTCCCGACCTACCACCTGGCGGTCGTGGTCGACGACCACGAGATGCGCATCTCGGACGTCACGCGCGGCGAGGAGTGGATCTCGAGCACGCCGAAGCACGTGCTGCTCTACGAGTGGTTCGGCTGGGAGCTGCCCCGCTTCGCGCACTTCCCGCTGCTGCGCAACGAGAACCGCAGCAAGGTCTCGAAGCGGAAGAATCCCTGGGCGACCCTGCCCTGGTTCCGCGACAACGGCTACCTGCCCGAGGCGCTGCTCAACTTCCTGGCCCTGCTCGGCTGGTCGATGCCGGATGGCCGCGAGGTCTTCAGCTTCGACGAGTTCGTGCAGGAGGTCAGCCTGGACCGGATCAGCACGTCCGGGCCGATCTTCGACCTGAACAAGCTGGACTGGCTGAACGGCCACTACATCCGCCAGTTGTCGCTCGATGAGCTGGCCGGACGGGTCCAGCCGTTCCTGGAGCGGATCGGCATCGTCGCCGAGGACCCGCCGCTGGCCGCCGCGCTGCCACTCATCCACGAGCGCCTGAAGCGCCTGGCCGAGGCGCCGGAGCTGCTCGGGTTCCTCTACCAGCCGGCGGGCGACTACGACCCGAAGCTGCTCGTCCCGAAGGGCCTCGACGCGGCCGCGACGCGCGAGCTGCTCGGGGCGTCGATCGCGCTGGCGTCGAGCGCCCCGAGCTTCGCCCACGCCGAGCTGGAGACCGCCTTCCGTGCGCTGGCGGCGGAGCGCGGCGTCAAGACGGGCCAGTTGTTCATGACGCTGCGCGTCGCCTGCACCTACAGCACCGTCTCCCCGCCGCTGTTCGAGACGATGGAGGTGCTCGGCCGCGAGCGCGTGGTCGCCCGGCTCGAGGCCGCGGCAGCCCGGCTCGGTAGCTGACCGGATCTCGATAGGTACCGGAGGCCGGCCCAACCGTCAGAGCCGGGGTCCCCGCTACTCGTAGCGGAGCGCCTCGGCGGGGCTGATCCTGCCGGCCTGCCAGGCCGGCAGGAACGTCGTCAGCATCGAGGCGACGTACGCGAAGAGCGCGATGCCGCCGATCTGGCCCCAGGGGATCGCGAACACGATCTCGGGGAACTCGCGGCCGAGGTACTCGACGAGCCGGTAGGACAGCCCGAGGCCGAGGAGCGTCCCGACCAGGATGCCGAGCAGCGCGATCAGGGACGCCTCTATCAGGAAGCTGGCCTGGACCGCCCGACGGGTGAAGCCGAGCGCCCGCAGCATGCCGATCTGCTGGCGCCGCTCGACGACCGCCCGGGTGCTGATGACGCCGAGCCCGGCGATGCCGGCGAGGAGGCCGACGCCGATGAACGCCTGGAGGAGGTCGTTCAGGAGCATGCGCAGGCCGAGGATGCGGCGCACGTCTTCGCCGATCTCGCTCGCCCGCAGCCCCTGATCCTGGAGCCCGAGGTTCAGCGCCAGCGTCTTCTCGGTCGCGCTGACGCCCGGCTCGACCCGCAGGTAGGCCGTCGCGCGCTGGGGCGGCGGCGCGCCGGCAGCGGCGAACGTCGACTGCGCGGTGAACAGACCGGGCCCGAACGTGGCGCGCGGGTCCATCACGCCGATGATGGTCAGCTCTACCGCCTTCCCGCCGCGCGGGTCCCGCACCCAGACGGGCAAGGGCGGCATGGTTCGGTCTTCCTTCGCCACGCCGTCGAGGCGGAACAGCGAGCCCGGTAGGGGCTCGGCCTGGCGCGGGCGGACGGCCGGACCGGCGACGACCGCGAGCCCCGGATTCTCGCGGAGGGCCTTCCAGACGGCCGCGTCGGTCGGGTAGTCGGTCGCGCGGGCGGTGAAACCGGTCTGCACCGCCTGCGCGAACTCGTCGTCGACCAGGTTCACGCCGACCTGGCGCCAGATCCGCGCGCCGTCGCCGAGCTGGATCGCCTCGGCCTGGATCGACTGCACGGCGCCGATCGCGGCGAAGTCCTCCGGTTTGACCGTCCGCGACTCCGCGAGCAGCCGTCGGATGTCGGCGTCGCCCGACGACTGCTCGACCTTCACCTCGAAGCCGCCGGCCATCGCGTCGGGGTCGCTGTAGGCGCGGTGCGTGCCGGTCAGCAGCACGGCGGCGACGACCATGCCGAAGATCACCAGCCCGAACATGGCGACGGTCATCCCGGTCCGAAAGCGGTGGTGGGCCGGAAAGGCGAGCGCCGTGCGGACCAGCAGGGCGCCGCCCCGGGCGCGCATCCCGACGATGCCGACCAGCCGGGTCAGGACCTCGACGTTGTAGACCAGCAGCCAGATCGCCCCGAGCACCAGCGACAGCCCGGCGACGAAGAACAGGTCCATGCTGCGCGGCAGCGGGCGCAGGCCGGTGACCTGCAGCCAGTCGTTCGGGACGAGCCAGTAGAGCAGCAGCAGGAGCCCGGCGAGGCTGTAACGCACCCGGTCCCGCGTCCGCGCCGACAGCCCGAGCAGCGCCAGCCAGGGGCGGACGGTCACGGCCAGCCCCAGCACGACGAGCACCACGCCCCCGCCCATTGGCAGCGCGACCGACGCCCGCAGCCCCCACCAGGCCAGGAGCAGGCCGGCCAGGACCATCGCCGGTCCGAGGGCGTACGTTCGCCGGCGCGGCGGCCTCGGCGGCTCCGGCAGGTCCTTGATCGCCGACACGATCGTCAGCCGGCTCGCGCGCCAGGCGCTGGCCCAGATGCTCAGCATCGTGATGACTGCCCCGAGGCAGTAGGCCAGGAGCAAGCTGCGCGGCTCGACGTGCGGCTCGAGCTGGATGCCGAACCCCTGGAGCACGTCGGCGCTGACCATGACCAGCGCGATGCCGACGGCCACCCCGACGGCCAGCCCGACGGCGGCCGCGGCGAGGTCGTACAGGACGCCTTCGTAGAGGAACATCAGGATCAGGTGCCGCCGCTTCGCCCCGAGCGCCCGGGTGATGCCCATCTCCGACCGCCGCTCGGCGGCGAGCAGGACGAAGATCAGGACGGTCAGCATCACGCCGGTGGCGATCGAGAAGAGGCCGAGCACGACGAAGACGCTCGTCAGCGCCCCGCCCCAGCGATCGGCGAGCTCCTGGCTGAGGCGCTTGACCTCGACCAGCCGCAGCGAGCCGGTCTGCCCGAGGAAGCCGCCTCCGCCACCGCGCAACGCTCCGGACCGGGCGGCGAGGCCGGCGAGCCGCCGCTCCAGCTCCGGGTCGGCGACCAGCGCCGCGAACGTCGCCGAGGGTGCCGGCGCATCCAGCTCGGTCAGGAGGGCCTCGACCTGCCGGCGCGTGGGGGCGTCGAGGTTGGGCAAGGCGGCGGCGAGCTGGGACCGGGCGACGTCCGTGCGG